>JBAPWU010000493.1:0-8781 GCA_049283855.1 Kineosporiaceae bacterium | reverse complement strand
GTCCGGTGCACCTTTGGGCGCGCCGCTCGCGGCGCCGTCGGCCGTGCCGGGCGTCGAGGAGGCGGAGTCGGCCCTGCCCAGCCGGCGCACCCGGCGCCACCGTCATGTCGTGCAGACCCCCGACGAGGAGACTCCGGTCCAGGAGACTCCGCTCGACGGTGCATCGGGCGATGAGGCGTGGGTCGAGGACGCACCACCCGCTCTGCCGATGCCGATGCCGCTGCCGCCGGGGGCGTTGGCGTGGCAGACCGCGGCGGCTCCCGTCGAGGACCCCGCGCCCGAGGTGGTCGAGTTCCAGGCCGACGCTGTGGCCGAGGGAGACCTGACCAGCGACGGCATCCCCACCGGGGACCACGTCACCTGGTACGACTTCCCCCCCAGCGGGCAGACCGAGTTCAGCCCGCAGCCCGCATGGAGTTCCGAGGCAGTCCTGACCGTCGAGGGCCAGGAACAGGGTGTCGACACGTACGAGGTGGTCGAGAGCGGCGACGACTGGACGGCGTACGGGCAGTCGCGCAGCCAGGACTACGGCCAGGGCTACCCGGTCACCGAGGTGCAGCCCGCCTTCGAGGACGCAGCGGCGTACGAGGAAGTCCCTGCCTACGAGGAAGTCCCTGCCTACGAGGAACTCCCTGCTTTCGAGGAATCCCCGGCGTATGAGGAGCTCCCCGTCTACGAGGAGCAGCCGATGGCGGCGGAGGCCGCCGCAGAGGCGGGGTACGCCGACCCGCCCGACGCCGCGCCCGGGGGCGAGCGCCCCCCGTACCAGCGGGCGGAGTACGGCCTGGTCGAGGTCGGCCGGTGGGAGTATCAGGAGCAGGAGTACCCGGAGCCCGCGGAGTCGGAGCCCGCGGAGTTCGTACCCGCGCAGGATGCTCAGCAGCACGCCGACCCGCAGGCCCAGCCGGTCTCCGAGCCGGTCTCCGAGCCGGACTCCGAGCCGGACTCCGGGCCGAGCCCCGTCCCGGACACCGAGTCGTACGGCCACGACTATGGCCGCCCGTACGGTGCGGCCGACACCAACCCGCGCGGTCTGCCGCTCGTGCCGCCGTCCGGGGACAACCCGCTGTTCAACGCCAGCGTGGCCTTCCAGGAGATCCCGCACCAGGCGGAGCAGTCCTACCTCGCCCCGGACTACGCCGAACCCGTTGCGTCACAGCCCGATCCGGACCTGGTTCCGCCGACGGCCCCCACTCCCCTGCTGCTCCCGCCCGCGCTGCCGCAGACTCCCGCCCCGGTCTACTCCTACCGGTACGAGCCCGAGGTGCTGCCGCCGCGGGACCCCGCGACGTCCGAATCCCCCGCCGGCCCCTCGGTGCCGCGCCCCTCTCCCTCGGCCGAGACCCTGCCCCGGCCCATGACGCCCGACTGGGGATCGCCCTGGAACGAGGCGCCCCGCTACCCCTCGACCCCCGAGACCCCGTACACCGACGCCGCCTACACCGGGGCGCCGCCGGCCGAAGCCCAGTTCACGGAGGGCCAGTTCGCCGAGGGGCAGTTCGCCGAGGGGCAGACCACCGCTCCGGTGGAGAACGACTGGCGTGACGTGCCCCGCTACGAGCCGCCGGCCGAGGAGGAGCCTCCCCCGCTCGACCCGGAGATGCGCCTGGACACCATGCGGGCCCAGCAGATCACCCCCGGCAAGCGCCGCCGCTGATCGCCGCGAGATCGATGTCTTCCCCCACCTACTGGGGGAGAACCTCGATCTCGCGGTGATCATCGAGTCGCCCGACGAGGGCGTCGAGGATCAGGGTGAGCCCGTACTCGAACTCGGCGCCGAAGTCGTAGCCGGGCCGCGTGACGTGTCGGATCGAGAACTCGGTGAGGTGGGGGTAGGTGTCGGCGGAGACATGCTCCATCATCGACTCGGCGACCTCGGCCACGGTGTCCGGGCCGTTGATCGGCAGCGAGGCCTCCGAGAGCGCGAACCCGAACACATAGGCGTCGATCAGGGCGTAGGCGTGGGCGGTCAGCTCCACCGAGAAGCCGCCCCCGCGAAGGGTGCCGATGGTCGCATCGTGGTGTCGCAGCGTGGCCGGTCCGGGGGTGGTGCGTGACTGGAGCAGCGCGATCGCCCAGGGGTGGCGCCCCAGCACCCGGCGGGCCGAGACGGCTCGGCGATGCATCTCCGTCCGCCAGTCGCCACCGGGCGACGGCAGGTCGATCTCACCGAAGACGAGGTCCACGATGCCGTCGAGGATCTCGTCCTTGGTGGCGACGTAGTGGTACACCGACATCGGCTTGACGCCGAGTTCCTGGGCCAGCGAGCGGATCGTCAGCGACCCGAGACCCCCGGCGTCAGCGACCGTGATGGCGCCGGCCAGCACCCGCTCCCGGCTGAGCGGAACCCGTGCGACCGTGCTGGGGCTCGCGTGCGTCGTCATCCCGCTCTCCCGACCGATGGCATTCTCGTACTTAGTACTGTACCGTCCCATACTAAGTACGGCGAGAGCGGCTCGCCGGGTTGGGAGGACACGACATGGGTACTGACCGGCAGCCGACAGCGAGCGGCCTCGACCCGTCGAGCCCGGCGAGCGCCGACACCACGATGCGGGCGATCGCGGCGCAGGCGTACGGGTCCGCGGACGTCCTGCACCTCGCGCGGCTCCCCCGCCCCGAGGTCTCCGACAAGGAGGTGCTGGTGCACGTCCACGCGGCCGGTCTCGATCGGGGGACGTGGCATCTGATGACGGGCCAGCCCTACCTGCTCCGCCTCGCCTTCGGGATCCGGCGGCCGAGGAACCCGGTGCCCGGGCGTGACGCCGCGGGCACCGTGGTGGCGGTCGGGTCGGCGGTGACCAGGTTCTCCGTGGGGGACGAGGTCTTCGGCGTCGCCCCGGGGTCCTTCGCCGAGTACGCCGTGGCCCGCGAGGACAAGCTCGCCCGCAGACCGGCCAGGCTCACCGTCGAGCAGGCCGCCGTGGTGCCGATCTCCGCGCTCACCGCCCTGCAGGCCCTGACCGACGTCGGCCGGGTCCAGCGCGGGCAGAAGGTGCTGATCACCGGCGCCTCGGGCGGCGTCGGGAGCTACGCCGTCCAGATCGCGAAGGCCCTGGGGGCGGAGGTCACCGGCGTGTGCAGCACCGCCAAGCTCGACCTGGTGCGGTCCCTCGGCGCCGACCACGTGATCGACTACACCCACGAGGACTTCGCCGACGGAGTGCACCGCTACGACCTGATCATCGACATCGCCGGGAATCCCTCCCTGTCACGGCTGCGTCGCGCGCTCACCCCCACCGGGACCCTCGTCCTGGTCGGCGGCGAGGAGGGCGGCCGCTGGACCGGGGGCACGATCGGGCGGCAGCTGCGGGCGCGGGCCCTGTCGCTGGTGGTTCGCCAGCGACTGACCAGCTGCCTGGCCGCGGAGCGCGGCAGCGACCTCGACCGGCTCACGGAGCTCATCGAGGCAGGCTCGGTGACGCCGAGCATCGACCGGACCTACCCGCTGGACGACGTGCCGGCGGCCATGCGCCACCTCGAGGCCGGCAACGCCCGCGGCAAGATCGCCATCACGATCTAACCGCGCCCCCTCGAAGATCGGCGCCAGATCGAGGTTCTCCCCCACCTACTGGGGGAAGACCTCGATCTGGCGGTGATCTTCGGCAATGGGGGCGATGCGCGCACTCTCATGGCAGTTCTCTCATCCGGGTGTCATTCGGGGCCGAAGGTTCGGGGCCTAGCCTCGCTCCCGGCGCGGCATTCGGCGCGCCACACCGGCTGCACGTCCCGAACCGGTTCGTCCACCAGCCGACTCCCGACGACAGCGGTGCTTCCGCATGCCTTGGAGGTTCCCGTGTCCGCGTCCCGACCACTCTCACTTCGTGGTGCTCTGGCGGCCGTCGCCGTCGCCGCCCTCGGCGTCGTCTCGGCGGTGACCGCCCCCGCCGCCGACGCCGCCACCGCCCGCTCGTTCACCTGCAGCGGCACCGCCGGTGACAGGTACACCGCCAGGACGGTCACCGGCCTCCTGACCGACGCCAACGTGCCCTACCAGGTGGTCGTCACCCAGACCGCCACCACGACCGTCCTGTCGAGCCGGGCTCGCAGGGCGGCCCTCGCGGGACCGTCGTCGCTGCACGCGGGCTTCACCGAGTGGGATGTCACCGGGGCCAACGCGAACGGGGAGATCCTGCACCTGAGCGTTCCGCCCGTGCTGCCCGGCAACGGCGGCTTCTTCGACGCCGACCTGGAGGAGTCGCAGGTGAGCGGCCTGCAGCTGCCGATGTTCGACTGCACGGTGACCGGCGGGCCGGCGCGCCTGTCGACGCCGAGCGGCACCCGCACCTTCTCCTGCACCGGAAGCCTCGGCGAGACCTTCACCCGACGCACCGTCGTCGGGAACCTCAACCGGCTGAACGTTCCGTCGGCAGTGACCGTGACCGACTCGGCCGGCGTCGTGGGTTCCTCGCGCGCCCGCGCGGCCACGCTGATCGGGCCCTCGCAACTGCACAGCGGATACTCCGAGTGGGACGTCACCGGGCGCAACGCCAACGGTGACCTCTACCACCTGAACATCCCGCCGGTGCTTCCGGCGGCCGGCGGCTTCTTCGACGCCGACCTGGACATCCAGTTCGCCGGCGGGGCCAACGGGGCCTGGCAGATCCCGATCTTCGACTGCACCGTCGCCTGACCCCATGGTGGCGCCGGCTCCCGTGGACGACGGGAGCCGGCGCTACCAGCGCACCAGCTCCAGGTTGGCCAGATACCACGCGTAGGTGCTCGCGATCCCTTCGCGCAGAGGCGTTCTCGCCGTCCATCCCAGCTCGGTCAGCCGACTCACGTCGAGCAGCTTGCGTGGGGTGCCGTCGGGCTTGGAGGTGTCCTGGAGCATCTCGCCGTGCCAGCCCACGACGTCCGCCACGGTCTCGGCGAGCTCACGGATCGTGACGTCCTGCCCGGTGCCGACGTTGATGGTCTCGGGGTTGTCGTAGTGCTCGAGCAGGAACAGCAGCGCTGCGGCCAGGTCGTCGACGTGCAGGAACTCCCGGCGCGGCGTGCCGCTCCCCCACAGGGTGACCGACGGCGCATCAGCGACCTTCGCCTCGTGGAACCGGCGGATCATCGCCGGGAACACGTGCGAACCGGTCGGGTCGAAGTTGTCGTTCGGCCCGTAGAGGTTCGTCGGCATCGCCGAGATGTAATGGACGCCGTACTGACGGCGCAGCGCCTGCACCTGCACGATGCCGGCGATCTTCGCGATCGCGTAGCCGTCGTTGGTCTCCTCCAGCGCCCCGGTCAGCAGCGCCGACTCCGGGATCGGCTGCGGCGCCAGCTTCGGGTAGATGCAGCTCGACCCCAGGAACAGCAGCCGGTCGACCCCGGCCCGCTGCGCGGACTGCATGACGTTGAGCTGGATGCGCAGGTTGTCGGCCAGGAAGTCGGCCGGAGCGCTCGCGTTCGCCAGGATGCCGCCGACCTTCGCCGCAGCCAGGACCACGACCTCGGGCTTGGCCTCGGCGACGAAGGCCTCGACGGCATCGGCGTCGCGCAGGTCCACCTCGGCCGAGGTGGCGCCGACCAGATCGGTGAAGCCCTCGGCCTCGAGCCGGCGCCAGATCGCCGACCCGACCATGCCGCGGTGACCCGCGACGTAGACCCGGGCCGAGCGGTCGAGAGTGAGGTTCGTCGTCACAGGCGTCAGTGTGCCCCGCTGCCGCGCAGCACGGCGAACGCGGTCTTCCACAGGATCTCGGCGTCGAGGGCGACCGACCAGTTCTCCACGTAGTACAGGTCCAGGCGCACCGTCTCGGCCCAGGACAGGTCCGAGCGGCCGCTCACCTGCCACAGCCCGGTGATGCCCGGGGTGACCAGCAGCCGACGGTGCACGTGCTGCTCGTACTGCTCCACCTCGCTCGGCAGCGGCGGGCGCGGCCCGACCAGCGACATGTGCCCGAGCAGCACGTTCACCAGTTGGGGCAGCTCGTCGATCGAGTACCGCCGCAGCCAGCGCCCGATCCGGGTCACCCGCGGGTCCTCGCGCAGCTTGAACAGCACGCCGTCGCAGTCGTTCTCGGCCACCAGCTCCTCGCGGCGCGCCTCGGCGTCCACGCACATGCTGCGGAACTTGAACAGCCGGAACGGCTTTCCGTCGCGACCGATCCGCTCCTGGGTGAACAGGGCCGGACCGCGACTGGTCGCCGCGACCAGGGTGGCGACCAGCAGCAGCAGCGGCGAGAGCGCGACCAGGCCGGCCGCTGTGGCAACGAGGTCGATGGTGCGCTTGAGCAGGCGGCGCCCGCCGCTGAACTGGGGCGAGGCGATCTGCAGGAGCGGGAGCCCGGACACCTGGCGCACGTGGATCCGTGGGCCAGCGACGTCGGTGAAGGCCGGGGCCACCAGGAGGTCGACCCCGGCGCCCTCGAGCGCCCAGGCCATGTGCCGCAGCGCCTCCGGAGAGACCCCCGGCGAGTGCGCGACCGCCACGGTGTCGGCGCCGCAGACCGCGATCGCCTCCCGCACGTGGGCCAGTGACCCGGCCCGGCTCGGCCCGCAGTGGCCGACCACCTGCAGCCCGGCGTGCGGGCTGGCCAGCAGACGGCGCTCCAGGGTGACCAGCTCGGGCTCCTCGCCGACCAGCAGCACGCGGTGGCAGGCCGTGCCCCCCATGCGCATCCAGTGCAGCACCTGGCGCGCCAGATAGCGCTGCACCAGGGTGAGTGCCCCGCACATGGGCAGGGCCACCGCGACCATGCCGCGGGCCGGGTCGACATTGATGGCGTAGGCGAGCACCGCCGACAGGGCCGTGAACCGCACCGCGGCGTTGCCGACCCGGCGGAACTCCTCGCTGCCCAGGCCGAGGAAGCGCGACTCGTAGGCGCGCGAGGCCGCCATCGCGCCCACCCAGGGCACCGCTGCGGCGACCACAAACCCGTTGTACGACAGGCCCTTCAACGGCTGATCGACGGTGCCGAACCAGGCCATGGTGGCTAGCAGCCCGCCGACGATCATCGCCAGGGCGTCGAGACCGACCAGCGCCAGCACGTACCAGCGCTGCCACTCCGTCGCGTCCAGGCGGACGTCGTCCGGCAGGTTCTCGACGGCGACGGCACCGTCGCGCAGGTCGACGTACCGGGCGTGCGGGATGCGCCGGCGGGGGCGCGCTTCCCCGGCGGGGGCGCTTCCGGTCGGAACCCTTTCGTCCAGAACGCCCTCGGTAAGGGCCTCCTCGGACACGGCGGTCATGAAGCCCTCCCGCAGGCGCTCACGTCGGCCGTCACGCTGGGCGTGTGGACCATGGTTTGGACCGGCAGCCGAGGGGCGCCGGTGGTGCCCGCGGGTTCGACGAAGCGCACCTGGAGGGTGCGCCCGGCGCCGGGCACGAGTTCGAGGTCGAGGCCATAGCTGGGCCGGCCGGCCGAGACCCGCTCCTGCAGGAAGCCGGTGTCCTGCCCCCCGCCGCTGAGCCCGCCGTCCGGCAGCCGGGCCGGCAGGTCGCCGTCCGGTGGGGCGAGCGGCACCTTCTTGCCGTCCAGGGTGGCCGAGGTCAGGTGCGCGCCGAGCGTGGCCAGGAGCTGCACCTCGATCCGGTTCTGGCCCGTGACGGTGGTGAAGCGCGGCTTGTCGCTGCGTACCGTCACATACTCGGGCAGCCCCTTTCGGGGGGCGTCGTTGCGCAGCCCGATGGTCACCGCCACCGTCCGCCCACTCGCCGAACACTCCTCCACCCGGTAGGCCAGCGACTGGGTGAGCCAGGTGTCGAGCTTGTTGCCGGCCGCGTTCACCACCACGGCCTGGGCGAACGGCCTGGCGTCGATCGCCACCGCGCCGGCCAGCCCGGAGCGGACCAGGGCCGCCTGCTCGGCTCCGTTGCGGCTGTAGAGCAGCACGTGCCCGTTGTGCGCGGCGTCGCGCAGCTTCGGCACCAGCTTCTGGGCATCGGCGGCTCCGGAGAGCACCGCCTCCATCGTCTTGACCCCGACGCCGAGCATCAGTTGCTTGCGCTGGGCGCCCAGCTCGGGACGCTGGTACTGCCCGAGCAGCACCAGGTTCTCGACCCGGTCGGCGCCGACCGTGCCGACCACGGGCACCGAGACCGGCCCGGTGGCCGACAGCACCTCGGCCAGGGCCTTCGGGTCGAGGGCGACCGCGCCGTCGAGCTGCTGGCCGGTGGAGGCCTTCCACATCGCGACCCAGGCTTTGCCCACCTCGGGGAAGTGCGGGCTGAGGTTGGCGTTGACCCACAGAGCCGTCGCGCCCTGGGCCTGGTAACGGTCGAGGAAGTCGTTGCCGATGCCCTCGATGGTCGCCGGCAGCGCGGGCAGGTCGGTGTTGGCCCCGGTGCGCTCGACCACCAGCGAGCCCTTCTCCGCCTTGACGATCGCGAAGGCGTCGAGCAGGCCGCCGGTGCCGCGGGCCTCGGCCGGATTCTGGAACCCGACGAAGTAGCGCCGGGGGCCGTCCTTGCCCAGCATGCCCGGGGCCACCTGGGTCGCGGTGTGCGCCGACGAGGTCAGCGCGGCCAGCTCGATCAGCTGCTCGTGCAGGTCGGCGTGGGCCTGGCGCACAGGCGCGAGCCAGGAGGGATCCAGGCCCCCGATCGCGTCACGCTGGCTCTCCAGGGTGGTGGTGGCTCGCCCGAGGGGCTCGGCCGCGCTGGCCAGCCCCACCACGTCGAGCCGGCCGGAGTCGAGCACCCGGGCCGGGTGCACGTCGGTGGTCGCCGCCGCGAGAGCAGGAAGGCTCTGCGTGGCAACGGAATCCACCGCGTCGGTCAGCCCGCGGACGGTGGCCGCCGGACGGCCCAGCCAGGGAAGGTGGGCGACCGCCGCCCAGACCGGGTCG
>JBAPWU010000492.1:0-5945 GCA_049283855.1 Kineosporiaceae bacterium | reverse complement strand
TTCGGGACCGGGTGCGACCACGGAAACGGTTACTGAACCGTGACCCGACAGCGACCCCGTGATCGTCCCCATCATCCACTGTTGATCACCATGGTTGACCTGCAACGCAACCCGAGAACCACCTCTGTCAAGCGTCATCCACCTGCGGAAACGAAGTCGGGACAACCTCATTGGGCGGCGGGCGTCTCTTCGTTCGCGATCTCTTCGATCCAGTCGGTCGCCGCATCCGGCAGGTAGGAACCGGTCGATCCGTCGTGGGCCACCCACCAGGCGTCCGACCTCACCGGCCCACCAGCGTGCGTGATCTCCTCGACAATCGGCGCCGGAACGGCGTCACCGTTGTTCGCGATCAGCCAGTCACGGGTCGCGGGCTGCAGCCTGGGCCACCACACCTGGATGGACATGCCCCCAGTGTGCACCAGCAGAAGATCATCACTCGGCCGCCCCTCGCGCGGTTGGTCACACTCGGCCCGCCTGGGGCGTCAGTGGGATGACCAGCAGGGGTGGAAGGGTGGAGGCCGTGGACCAGACGGACATGTTCGAGGCGGAGCGGCCGCGCCTGGTGGGGATCGCGAGCCGGGTGCTCGGCGACCACACCGAGGCCCAGGACGTCGTACAGCAGGCGTGGCTGCGGCTCCACGCGACAGACGCCGAGATCGACTCCCTGCCGGCCTGGCTGACGACCGTGACGACCCGGCTGTGCCTGGACCGGTTGCGATCACGGACCCCCGTGCCCGTCGATGACGTCGAGCCCAAGGAGACCGTCAACGATCCGGCCGACGACGTCGCGCTCGCCGACACCGTCGGTCTGGCCCTGCACGTCGTGCTCGACCGGCTCTCCCCGCGCGAGCGGGTCGCCTTCGTGCTCCACGACAGCTTCGGCTTCGAGTTCACGACGATCGCGGCGGTCCTGGACACCACCCCGGCGGCGGCGCGCAAGCTGGCCTCGCGGGCACGGGCCAAGGTCACCCAACCCCATCCCGAGGACCGCCTCGCCGACTGGGAAGTGGTCGACGCCTTCATGGCCGCAGCCAGGAACGGCGACTTCGACCGGTTGCTCCGACTGCTCGCACCCGACGCCGCCGTGACCGCCGACGACGCCGCCGTGCTGGTCGGAACCCCGAGCCGGATCGAGGGCCGCGACGAGGTGGCGAGGTTCTTCAACGGCAGCGCCCAGGCCGCGCTCCCGGTCTACGTCGGCGACCGGCCCGGGACTGCGTGGTTCCACCTCGGCACGGCCAAGGTCGTCTTCGACTTCACCATCAACGACGGCCTCGTCCGTGCCATCACCTTCCGCGCCGCGCCCGACGTGCTCTCGCGAGTCGTGCGCCGCGACGGCGGTCGGCCGCGCGGCTGACCCGGTCACACCCTGTCCGTTTCGATCGTCAGCGCATCAGGACACCACATCAGAAGGAGACGACCATGAAGACCATGACCTGTCGAGCCCTCGGAGGGCCCTGCGACCTCGAGCACCACGGGGAGAGCGCCGACGACGTCATCAACGCCCAGGACCGCCACCTCAAGGAGGCAGAGAAGGCCGGCGACGCGACCCACCAGGAGGCCCGCGACGCCATGAAGGGCCGCTGGCGGCACCCCAAGAAGTCCATGGATTGGTACCGCGACACCAAGCTGGCCTTCGCCGCACTCCCCGACGACTGAGACCGCTCTCGGTACTCCGTCGCTGGAGATCAGGCCTGTCCGCCCGGACGACGCTACGGCGCCCCCTGACCCGACCAGAGGAATCCCGTGCGGCGCAGCCGGTCCGTCAGCTCCAGCCCCAGGGTGATCATCTGGTCGAGTGCGGCGGCCGAGCACCACCAGCCCCGGGCCCGGACGTCGAGGCCGCTCCGGTCGAGCCGGACGCCGTGCAGCCGGGCCGGGCGTTCGTCGTCCGGACCCCACCAGGCGATTGGCCACTCGGTGAACAGCGGCGCCAGCCCCGGGTCGAGCACAACCAGGGGGTCGACGACCCTCCAGCCCGCCCCGAGCACCCCCACGGACCTGCCACCGGGGGTCGCCTCCAACTGGTGCGCCGCATCCGGACCGGCGCGCAGGGCGGCGCAGCGCCAGAGGATCAGCGATCCCGTCTTCGCCGAGGCCGGGGTCAGCGCCACCCGCCAGGAGAGCCCTGGGGAGCCACCGTCGAGGTACTGGCGCGACCCGGCGCCGCCCTCGATCAGGGCGCCCCGGCGGGCCGCGACGTCGGCGATGAATGCGTCCTCGTGCCACCGATCTCGTGCTCGGTCCGTCCGACGCGTCACGTCGCGCTGGGGCACTTCTTGTCCAGCCGGGCCGTGAGGGCGACCAGTTCCGGGGAGTCGAAACGTCCTCCGCCGGAGATGTCGGCGTGCGTGCGGATGCTCGCCGCCACCTTGTCCATCTCGGCGGCGTACTCGGTCAGCAGAGCGTCGAAGTCCGCGTCACCCGTCGTGCCGACCTTGTCCCGCATCGCTCCCGCCCAGGCCACCGCCATGTTGTGCATCGCATCCGCACTGCGCTGCTGGGCGGCCGGATCCTGGGCGGCGGCGGCGGAGGCCGCCGCGGTCAGTTCGTCGGCGTAGGGGGCGGTGGCCGCGTCCACGGCCTTCGCCACCGCGTCACACGCGGCCGACAGCGACCCGGCGGCCGCTGGCGCCTTCGTCGAACCGGCGGAACTCGCGGCTGCGGTGACCCCTGAGGTCGACGCGCCACCGGCCGCCGTCGGCGTCGATCCGGGTCCGCAGCCGGTGACGAGCAGGGTGCACAGACCGAGCGCGGCAACGGTCGTTGAATGGCGCATGGTGACTCCTCTGATCATGCGAACGGTCACGCGAAGCCGCAGTTCGTGCGGACCTGTTCCACCGGACGGGGAAAGGGGATGGCGGCCGAGACCACGAGGGTGTTGTCGTCGGCGGTGTCGTCGAGCAGGCCCACCGGGGTGAGCACCAGGGTGATCCGGGCGGTGTAGGGCGCCGTCCCTGCAGTGACCGGAGCCCGGACCGTGACCGGTGCCTCGGAGGTGCCCCTGGCCAGAGCCACGCGGGCCGTGCCCGCGTCGTCGCGACCGCCGGCCCGCGCCCGCAGCGTGACCGCATAGGCATCGCTCAGATCGGTGCCGTGCACCCGGCCGCTGAGCAGGACGACGTCCTGCTGGCCGGACGGCGACGCCAGGTACTCGCAGTTCAGGAAGACCCTGCCGATGCGCACCTGCCCGCGGACGGGCACGGCGACGGTGGGGGAACTCGACGGCGTGGGGCTCCTCGACGGCATGGCCGGCTTCGCCTTGGTGGTCGGTCTGGCCGTGTTCGTCGCCGGCGCCGTGCTCGTCGGGGCCGTGCTCGCGGGGGCCGGCACCTCGGTCGCCGACGCGGTGCTGGGTGCTGTCGACGAACTGCCAGGCGTGGATACAGGCGCTGCGGCCCGGTCGCCGGCGGTGGGCCCGGAGCAGGCGACCAGCGAGACGGCCAGCCCCACGCTCAGCGCCAGGGCGGCTGCGGTGGTACCTCGGGAACTGATCACCATCGAACCGTAGGAGTGTTCCTCCTGTCCCACATCAGGTGATCTCCTATGGTTGGCGGATGTCCGCCCGACTGATGGGCCGCGATGCGGAGCGAGACCGGGTCACGGCGTTGCTCGGCACGGCCTCCGGGGGCCTGTCCGTCGCCCTGATCGAGGGCGAGGCGGGAGTCGGCAAGTCCGCGCTGGCACGCGCCGTCGCCGACCAGGCGCGGGACGACGGTTGGCAGGTCCTCGGCTGTTCACCGACCCAGGCCGAGGCGCGCTACGCCTACGTCGGGCTCGCCGACCTGATCGGACGCTTCGCCACCGACGATGCCCTCTCCGCGTTGCCCGGGCCGCAACAGCGTGCTCTGCAGACGGCCCTGCGCATCCGGGACGATGACCAGGCCGGCGGCGACCTGCACGCCGACGTGCCGACCGTGGGCTCGGCGGTGCAACGCCTGCTGACCGGGGCCGCTCGGGATCAGCCCCTGCTCCTGCTGATCGACGACGTGCAATGGCTGGACCCCGCGACGGCCAGTGCCGTTGGTTTCGCCCTGCGCCGCATCGACCCTCGCCCCGGCGACTCGCGTCTCGCTCTGCTGGTGACGCGACGGGCGCAGCAGCCGGGAACCCTGCCGCTGGACCTCGAGAGGCATGTGGCAGCCGACGCGCACACCTCCGTCTGGCTGGACGGCCTCGGCCAGACGGCGCTCTACGACGTCCTGCGTGACCGGCTGGGGGTGAAGGTCGGGCGCCCAGCCCTGCGTCGCCTGCACGCGCTCTGCCGCGGAAACCCGTTCTACGCGTTGGAGATGGTGCGATCGGTGATCACCCGGTACGGGGCCCTGCCCGCGGACGGCCTCTTCCCGCTGCCGGAGTCCCTCACGGTCACCGTGACCGAACGTATCGCGCAGACGGACGACGACCTGCGGGCCCTGCTGCTCACCGTCTCCGCCATGGGTCTGCCCTCGCTGTCCCGCCTGCGCGAGGCCTTCGACGGCGACCTCGGTCCGGAGGATGTCGACGCCGTGGTGATCCGTGCCGAGCGGGCCGGCCTGCTCGGCGTCGACGGGGATCGGCTGATGTTCGAGCACCCGCTGTTCGCCTCCGCGGTGTACAACGCCGCTCCTGCGGCTCGACGACGCGAGGTGCACGCCCGGCTGGCCGAGGTCGAACCCGAACTCGAGTCCCGGGCGCGGCACCTGGGCCTGGCCACGCTCGGCCCGCACGCCACGGTCGCCACCGCGCTGGAGGAGGCGGCGAACGACGCGCGACTGCGTGGCGCCACCGAGGTCGCCTCCGACCTCCTCCGGGTCGCCATCGTGCGCACCCCGGTCGACGACGAGCCCTCCCGGTGGCGCCGCGCCGTCCTGCTGGGCGACGTCCTGCTCGAAGCCGGCGACCTCGAGGCGACCGCTGCCTGGCTGGAGCTGCAGATCCCCGCCCTGCCCGCGGGTGCGATGCGCGCTCGCGCCCGGATGACCCTGGCCGTGACCGAGTGGTACCGCGACGGAGGCAGGGCGGCGGCTGCGGTCATCGCCCAGGCTCTGGACGACGCTGCGGGTGACGCCGGCCTGCTCGGCCAGATCCACAGCCGGTTGGCCGTCTTCTCCGAGTCCGACATGGCCCAGGCACGCGACCACGCCGCCGAAGCGGTGACCGAGCTGACCCGGGCCGGTGAGTCCGACCTGCTGGGCGCCGCGATGTGCAACCTCTTCTACTACGAGGTGCTCACCGGCCGCCCGCCCCGGCGGGAGCTGCTGGCCGAGGGGCTGCGGATGGAGGACCCGCGCGGTTCGACCGATCAGAGCACGACTCCCGGGTTCTGGTACCTGGCCACGGACGACTGGGACCATGCCCGGCGCCGGTTCGAGACCATGCGGGAGCGGGAGCGGGCGCGGGGGGATCTGTCCAGCGAGGCCGAGCTGCTGACCCGGCTGGGCGAGGTCGCCGCCTGGTTCGGCGACTGGCCCGCGGCGCGCCGCTACGCCCAGGAAGCGACCACCGCTGCCCGCGAACTGGGCGAGGAAGGGGCCTACCAGCCGAGCGAGAGGCTGCTCCTCCAGCTCGACGTGTTCGAGGGGCGGCTCGACCAGGCAGCGACGGTCGCCCTGGCCGAGGCCGATCGCTTCGAACAGCTGGGCCATCGGCTGGCCACGGCCTCGTACCTGTCGGCCGTGACCCTGGCGAAGGCCTCGGCCGGCGACTACCGCGCGGTCCTGGAGACCACCGAACGTGCTGCGGCGCACCTGGTGTCGATCGGACTCGTCGAACCCCTGGGGCGGCTCGACCCCGCACCCGAGCGCGCCGAGGCCCTGGTCGCGGTCGGGGAGCTCGACGCGGCGGAGGCCGTGCTGGACTCCATCGCCCAGCGCCTCGACCGCATCCCCCGGCCGTGGCTGGCCGCCGCCCACGTGCGGGGGGCGGCGCAACTGGCTGCCGCCCGTGGGAACCTCGCCGAGGCG
>JBAPWU010000491.1:0-27335 GCA_049283855.1 Kineosporiaceae bacterium | reverse complement strand
GGGATGGCCCTGGGCGCCGGGGCGCTGGCCTGCGTGGGCCTGTCGGTGATGCCGCAGCTCGTCGCCGGCCTGCTGCCCGGGGTGCTGCGGTGATCGGTGCCGGGAACGGGCTCGGGGTCTGTGGCGTTGTCATCGAGCGGTCGCTGCTGCGGCCGGCGAGCACCGGACATGGGAGATCGTGATGGGTCACCGTCACTTCAACGGGCTGAAGACGGCATTGCTGCTGGGCGGCATGTCGTCCTTCGTGCTCTTCGTGGGCTACTTCGTCGCCGGACGGACCGGCTTGATCGCCTCGCTGGTGATCGCGCTGGCGATGAACGGATTCGCCTACTGGAACTCGGGCACGATGGCGATCCGCGCGATGCGCGCCCGCCCGGTCAGCGAGGCCGAGGCCCCCGAGATCTACCGGATCGTGCGTGAGCTCTCCACCGCTGCGCACCAGCCGATGCCGGCGCTGTACATCTCGCCCACCCAGGCCCCCAACGCCTTCGCCACTGGGCGCAACCCGCAGAACGCGGCGGTGTGCTGCACCGAGGGCATTCTGCAGATCCTGGACGAGCGCGAGCTGCGCGGGGTGCTCGGGCACGAGTTGATGCACGTCTACAACCGCGACATCCTGACCTCCTCGGTGGCCGGGGCGCTGGCCAGCGCGATCACGTTCATCGCCAACTTCGCCTTCTTCTTCGGTGGCTCGCGGGAGGACGGAGACCGCGGGAATCCTTTCGCGGCAATGGCTTTGATGTTCCTCGGCCCTCTCGCGGCCGGGGTGATCCAGATGGCGGTCAGCCGCACCCGCGAGTACGACGCCGACGAGGACGGCTCCAGGCTCACCGGCGACCCGCTGGCGCTGGCCTCGGCCCTGCGCAAGCTGGCCGTGGGCACGCAGCAGCTGCCGCTGCGGCCCGAGGGCCAGGTGGTCAACGCCAGCCACATGATGATCGCCAACCCGTTCCGCGGCGGGGGCATGTCGAGGATGTTCAGCACCCACCCTCCGATGGCCGAGCGGATCGCCCGGCTCGAGGCGATGGCGGGACGCCCGCTGTGAGCCGGTCATGAGCCCGGCCCGGCCGGGGATCCCGCGCGCTCCGCAGCCGCCCGGGCGGGTGCCGCTCGAGCGTGGCCGGGCGGCCGGGATGCTGGTCGGACTGCTGGTGTTCGGCCTGGGCTTCCTGCTGGCGGCCGTGGTCGCCCTGACCGGGGCGGCCGGCGGACCGCTCTACCTCGGCGCGCTCGGGGTGGGCTTCTCCGGGGTCGGAGTGGTCGCGTTCTTCCTCAACCGAGGCACCGTGCCCCTGCCGGAGGGGCCGATCTGGTCGAGGGTCGGGCTGGGTGCCCTGGCCGAGGCCCTGGCGCTTCCCGCGATCGCGGTGATGGCCGGCGTCTACGGCCTGATCGGCCTCGGCGTGCTCGGCAACGTGGTCGTGCCCATGCTCGGGCGCTGACCTGGGCCCTGGGCCAGTGCCCGTGCCCGTGGGCCCTGGGCCTGTACCCGTGGGTCCTGGGCCCGCGCCCGTGGGTCCTGTCCCTGTGTCCTGTCCCTGAGCCCGTCCCTGAGCCCGTCCCTGGTCGCGCTTCCCGTGGCGAGTGGTCGATTCGGCCCCATCTGGGCGGCCCGAACGGGGCCGAATCGACCACTCGCGGGACGGCTAGTCATTGCTTTCCAAAGTGGCAACTTGTTGCGAGCAGTGCTTGCTGATGTGGAAAGTAGATGCGAAGGTGATCGCGTGGATGAATCGAGGAGCACTGCCGAGGCCCAGACCTGGCCGCTGCTGACGTTCGCGATCCGCCGCCGGCCCGCCACCCTGCGCGGGGCCGGCCGGCGGATCCTGCCGTTCTGGGGGGCCACCGCCGCCGGGTACGGCGTCGTGCTCGCCGTGGGCCTGCCGGGGCAGCAGGGCAACCTCGGGTACTGGGTCCCCGCGTCGCTGGCGGTGGGGGCGCCCCTGGTGGTCGCCGCTTGGCGGGAGTCGCGGGCATGAGCGCCGTTCACCCCCGGCACCGCCTGGACGACCTGCTCACCCATGGGGTGCGCCTGTCGGTACTGGCCGCGCTGGACAGCGTCGAGAAGGCGGAGTTCGCCCTGGTCCGCGATGCGGTGGAGGTGAGCGACTCGGTACTGTCCAAGCAGGTGGCCCTGCTTGAGGCGGCGGGGTACGTGCAGGTCGACAAGGGAAAGGTGGGACGGCGCCCGCGCACCTGGCTCTCGACCACCCCGAGCGGCGCGACCGCCTACCGGGAGCACCTGCGGGCTCTGAGAGACATTGCCGCACAAGATGTTTCGAGGCTGGCAGTACCCCCGGCCTGAGTGGTCAGTCGTGGCGGGCCGGGGCATGCAGCAGGGGGCTGTAGTCGGGGTGGCGGTCGATCCAGCGCCGGACGAACGGGCACGAGGCGAGCACCTTGCGCTCGCCGACGTCGCGCACGTCGTCCAGGGCGAACCGGGCGATCGCCGAGCCGACCCCGCGACCCTCGTAGGCGCCGTCCACCTCGGTGTGCGTGAAAGCGATCATGTGGTTGCTGAGCGTATACGCGGCGAAGCCGGCCAGGACGCCGTCCACGAATCCCTCGTAGCGAAGCCGGTCCGGGGCGTGCCGGACCTCGACGCCCTCGCTCACCGGTAGTTGACGAACTGCAGGGCGACGTCCAGGTCCGCCCCCTTGAGCAGGGCGATCACCGCCTGCAGGTCGTTGCGGCTCTTGCTGCTCACGCGCAACTCGTCGCCGGTGATCTGGGCCTTGACCGCTTTGGGCCCCTCGTCGCGGATCAGCTTGGCGATCTTCTTGGCGTCCTCCTGGCTGAGGCCCTCCTTGAGGGTGGCCTCGATCCGGTACTCCTTGCCCGAGGGCTTGGGGTCACCGGCGTCCAGGGCCATCAGCGAGACGCCTCGCTTGATCATCTTGTTCTCGAACACGTCGAGGACGGCCTTGACCCGGTCCTCGCTGCTGGCCTTCATCAGGATGGTCTCGCCGGACCAGCCGATGGAGGCATCGGTGCCCTTGAAGTCGTACCGCTGGGCGATCTCCTTGGCCGCCTGGTTCAGGGCGTTGTCGACCTCCTGGCGGTCCACCTTGCTCACCACGTCGAACGAACTGTCGCCGGCCACGCTGGTTCCTCTCCGAAGGGGGCTGCACGCAGTAGTGCTCCGGCTTGATATCCTTCCATCCGCGTCGCCTGGAGAGCATCCCGGCGCTGCATGGCGGGTTGCCCGAGTGGCCAAAGGGAGCAGACTGTAAATCTGTCGGCACAGCCTACGTAGGTTCGAACCCTACACCCGCCACACGCTGTACAAACGGCCCCTGACCTGCGGAAACGCCGGTCGGGGGCCGTTCTCTTCGGTGCCGGGCGGCCCGCGCGCACACGTGATCGCCGAGTGACCGGACAAGGTGGCCGGCATGCCACGGGGAGGGCAGGCGGTGGATGGCTCCGGGTGGGTCAGCGGGTCAGGGCCGGCGGCTGGGCCGTCGGGACGACAGGTCGAGTTCCTCGGCCCGTCGGACCGCTGCCCGACGGCTGTTCACGCCGAGCTTGGCATAGATGCTCTTGGTGTGGCTTCTCACGGTGTTCAGGGACACCACGAGCTGGCGGGCGATGTCCGGGCCGCCCAGGTCGGTCCCGAGCAGCCGCAGCACGTCGAGCTCCCGTTCGCTCAACGGTTCGATCAGGCCCGGGCGTGCGGGCGTGAGGTCCTCGGCCGCGCCGAACGCGGTCCGTAGCCGCCGGACATACCCCGCGGCGATCCCGCGCTGGGCGGCCGTCCCCAGCAGGACCGCCATGGGTGGGCCCTCGTCGACCAGGATCCGGACGTAGCCCTCCGGCTCGGCCAGGGTCAGGGCGCGCTCCAGTGCCACCAGCGCGGCGGGGAGGTCACCCCGCACCTGGTGGGCAAGCGCCTGGAGCACCAGGATCTCGATGGCGCTCCCGGTCCTGTCCCCGTCGTCCGCCGCGCGCAGCAGCCGGTCCAGGAACTGGGTCGCCTCGCGGAGGTCGCGCTCGTCGCGTTCCGCCCTGGCCCGGGCCACGAGCGCCCTGGCCAGGGTGATGTGCTCGAACTCGTGCAGGTAGCCGAGGTCGTCCTCCACGGACAGACCTCGATCGCATGCCCAGGCGAGCGCCTCACCCCACCTCCCCTGCGCGACCCGCACCCGGGCCCTCGACGCGGCGATCGGCCGCACGTCGGGGGAGAAGTCACCCACGTACACGCGCTGCGCATCGTCGAGCAGGTCGACCGCGCCGTCCAGATCTCCCTCCGCCTCCCGGACCCGAGCCATCGCGACCCGCCGGCGATACCGGTTCTGGGGCAGCCCGGCGTACTCGCCCAGATCCCCGCTCGTCAGCAGGTGCTGCAGGGCGGCACCGAGATCATCGCGTTCACGGAGCAGCACGCTCATCCCCACGTGCATGTCCGCGGCACCCCTCAGCGCGGGCACGGCCGCTCCGGTCGCCATCTGCAGTCCCCGCTCGTAGGTGCTCATCGCCTCGCGGAGCCGCCCCTGCGCGATCTGGATGTCCGCCACGGCGATCGCACAACCGATCACGTCGGACAGGTGCCCGGCCTTCTCCAGGCTCGCCATGGCGTCGGCATACCGACGCTGCGCCCCGCCGAGATCCCCGTCCGTCCAGTGGGCGAGTGCGAGGAGGGCCGCCGCCCCTCCTCGCTGCAGGTGGTCGCCCTCGCCGACGAGGTCCAGCGCCCGCCGGGCATGGGCGATGGTGCCGGACACGTCGCCGAGGATCCGGGCCTGTCCGGCACGGTGGACGGCGATCGCCGCCGGGAGGGTGCGGAACGCCTCCTCGTCCACGACCACCATCTCCGACGACCGGGCCGGCGATCCCGGACGGCCGTCCGTCGTGGGGTCCAGCCAGCGTTCGGCATCCTGCAGGCGCGCCTCGACGCCCTCGACCTCGCCCCGGACCAGGAGTGACCCGGCATATCCGTTGCTGAGCACGGGCCTGACCCTGATCAGTTCGTCGGGAAGGGCCTCGAGCCATCGGCGCAGCGTGGCCTCCTGCCGGTGCCGGCGGGTCGCCGGGACGGCCAGCTCGATCAGGTCCGCCGCTCGTTCGTGGTCCTCAGCGGCCAGGGCGTGGCGGATCGCCTCGGGCCGTTCGCCGTTCTGCTCGTACCACGCACTGGCCCGCCGGTGCAGGCCCGGCACCTGGCCCGGCTGCTCGTCCAGCAGCCGGGCTCGCAGCACGTCGTCGAAGAGCTGGTGGTAGCGGTACCACCGACGGCGGTCATCGAGGGCGACCACGAACAGGTTCCCGCGGTCCAGGGCCTCCAGCATGGCCCTGCCGCCGTCCTGGCCGGTGACGGCATCGCACAGCGGACCGCTCAGCCGGCCCAGGACGGAGGTCTGCAGCAGAAACGTCTGCACCCGCGCGGGCTGACGCTGCAGCACCTCCTCGACCAGGTAGTCGACGATGTACCGGTCGTCCCCGGCGAACCCGGCGATGAAGCCGGCGACGTCCTCGCGGCCCTGCATCGACAGCGCCGCCAACTGGAGGGCGGCGATCCACCCCTCGGTGCGCCCTTCCAGCGCGGCCACGTCCTGCGCCGTCAGCCGCAGGCCCATCGCCCCGGTCAGGTACGTCGCGGCCTCCTCGGGGGTGAAGCGCAGGTCGCCCGCACGGATCTCGAGCAGCTCCCCGCGCGCCCGCAACCGGGCCAGCGGCAGCGCCGGGTCGGCCCGGCCGGCGATCACCAGGTGCACCTGCGGCGGCAGATGCTCCAGCAGGAACGCCATCCCGGCCTGCACCTCAGGCGACTCGATGACGTGGTAGTCGTCCAGCACCAGCACGAGATCGCGCTCGACGGCGCCGAGCTCGTTGAGCAGGGTGGTCAGCACCGCGTCGATCGGGGGCGGCTGGGGCGACGTCAGGAGCGCCAGCGCACCTGTACCGACCCCGGGCGCCACCCTCTGCAGCGCGGCCACCAGGTAGGTCCAGTACGTCGTGGGATCGTTGTCGCCCCGGTCGAGCGAGAGCCACCCGACGCACCCCTCGCCGGTCGGCGCAGCCGGTCCCGATGCCAGCCACTCGGCGAGCAGGGTCGACTTGCCGAACCCGGCCGGCGCCGACACCACGGTCAGCGCCGACTCCACCCCACGGCTCAGGCGCTCACTCAGTCGAGGACGCGCCACCAGACCGCGTCGCCGCCTGGGGAGGTGGAGCTTCGTCTCCAGCAACGGGCTCGCCATCACGACCTCCATTCCGGGGGTCAGGTCGCCCGTGATCACGCAGGTGCGCCATGACATGGGTGGGTGGACCGACAGGCGCGCTGCTCGTGGCTGCGCCTGGTCGGGCGGGTGCTCAACGGACACGCTTCACGGGCAGGATGGCGACGGCTCCGGCGATGGCGAACACCCCGGCGACCGCGTACAGCACGCCGTAGCTGCCGCCTCCCACCGTCAGGATGACCGGTGCTATCGCCGGCGCGATGGAGAAGGGGAGAGCGCCGGCCATGTTGATCACACCGAGATCCTTGGCGGCGTTCTCCCTGTCCGGCAGCACGTCGGCGACGAGTGCGAGGTCCACGGCCACGTAGACGCCGAAGCCGAGCCCGCCGATGGCCATGCCGACCAGGAAGCCGTCGAAGTCGCTCGCGATGGCGACCATGAACAGCGCCAGGCCGTACACGGTCGACGCGGTAATGACGAAGATCTTCCGTCGGCCCGTCCGGTCGGAGACCCTGCCACCGATCAGGGACGCGGCGACGATGACGACGGACTGGGTGAGCGTGCCGAGGAAGATCTGTTGCGGCACCTCGGCCTCGGCGCTGCCGATCTTGTACAGCAGGTAGTAGGCCTGGTAGGTCGTGAGGAAGGCATAGGCCATGACGAACAGGAAGCGGCTGGCGAAGGCCCAGGCGAAGTCCGGGCTCCTGCGCGGATCAACGTAGAACGTGCTGGCGAACTCGCGCAGCGACCAGGCCGGCCTGTCCGCCGCGGCCAGCCGGCGGTCCTTCAAGGTGACCGCGAAGGCCAGGATGAAGAACCCGCCGATCGCGCACGGGACCAGGAACATGGCGAGCTGGTTGCCGGTGAACAGCTGGATCAGGAAGGTGCCGCTCACCGCCGCGATGGGCAGGCAGACGCCGAGGATCCCCGCGACCAGGCCGCGCTGGGCGGCCGGGACCTGGTCCGGCAGCACCGCCACCAGAGCTGCGAGCAGTGCGTTGAAGGACAGCTGGGCGATGCACCATCCGACGAGGACGACCGGGACGGTGCCTGCCAGCGCGACGACGAGGATGCCGAGGGAGCCGCCCACCAGGCCGATGACCATCCAGGGCCGCCGCATACCCAGCCGGGACGAGGTGCGGTCGCTCATCTTGCCGAAGAACGGATTCCCGACCATGGCCACGAGGGCGCCGATCCCGGTGACGAGCGCCAGGCTCCTCGGTGCCTGCTCGATCCCCACCAGCGAGTTGACCTTCAGTGCCAGGCTCACCAGCAGGGGCGCGACGAGCACCAGGCTGGTGCCCATGTACGCCAACGTGTACAGCGAGATGAAACCCCACCCGACCCGGTGCACCGCGGGTGACTCAACCTCCAGGGCAGCCGTGCCTGCGGTTCGGTGCTCCGGCCCGCCCAGCCCGGCGGTGGGGGGCAGCTGGGGGAGGGCGGTGTCGGGAGTGCCCACCAGGGGGCTGGAAACGTCGGGCATTGTGCTCTCCCTCGAGGCGGGGTGGCGCCAGGTGCCGACCGGGAGGCAATGGAGCGCGTCACCTACCTGCTTCAGCAGGATACGGGCGTTCTCACAGCGCGCCTCTGCAGAGCACCGAGGATGGCGCGTTCCTGTCTGACGTCGTCAGGAGGTCCGGATCGCGGCTTCCACCTCGGCCTCGGAGATCTCCGGATCAGAGCCGGGGGTGCGGATGGTCGGTGGACCGGTCCTGGAACGAGAGGATCTTGGGGTTCTGCACGACCCCCTCGCGGATCTCGATGGCCGGCCGGACGGTGCGATCCAGATCCCAGGCCGACGGGCCGGACATCACGGTGCGCAGATACGGGATCAACGCCTCGCTGATGCCCCAGGTCGCGCTGTTCCACAGGTACGCGGGGCTGTGGTCGACCCCGTAGTAGGCGACGCCGTCCCCCACGGTGATCATCGGCTCGGCGAAGCTGGTGGGCCGTGCGCATTCGAAGCCCATGCCGGCGTCGCAGGAGACATCGACGAGCAGGCTGCCGGGCGCGAACGTCGCCAGTTCGGCGTCCGTCACGAACATCAGCGGCGCGTCGGTGTCCTGGAGCACGCAGTTGACCACGATGTCGTGCCCGGCGAGGAACTCTGCCGTGGGCACCGGCCCGGTGGGCGTCTGGACCACGGTGCGGCTGGGGTCGGCCCCGGTGCGGTCCAGGTGGTCGAGCACGACGGACGGGATCGGTGAGGCCACCGCGGTGACACCCCGCATGGTGAGCACGGTGACGTCGTGCACCCCGAGGGCGTGCAGGGCGGTGATCGCGCCGCGCGCGGTGTTGCCGAAGCCGATCACCACGGCGGTGAGGTGTCTCCCGTAGTGGCCGGTCGAGCCGACCAGGGTCAGGGCGTGCAGCACCGAGCAGTAGCCGGCGAGCTCGTTGTTCATGTGGAACACGTGGACGACGAAGGCCCCCGACGCGGTCCAGTGGTTCATCGCCTCCCAGGCGATCAGGGTCAGCCGCTTGTCGATGGAGATCTGGGTCAGCTCGGGATCCTGGACGACGTGCGGCCACCCCCAGAGGACCTGCCCGTCGCGCAGGCCGGCGACGTCGTCCAGGGTGGGCTTGGGCAGCAGCACCACGTCGGTGGTCGCGATGATCTCCTCCCGCGACCGCAGCCCCGCCACCTGGGGCGCGAGGTGGTCGTCGGACACGCCGTAGTGGTGGCCGTAGCCGTGCTCCAGGACGATCCGCGACCGCAGGTCGGCGTCGATCCGGCCGATGTGTTGCGGGTGGAGGGGCAGTCGACGCTCGTTCTCCTTGCCCGAGGTGGCGAGCACTCCGAGGCTGAGTAGATCCATCTGCACTCCTAGGTCGGCCGCCGATGCCGCCGCCGGCAGGCACTGGCGAGCTCAACACCGTCATTGCTGAACGTATCCGGAGATCCGCATGGACGCCGACGACTCGGCTCTCTGCTTCAGCCCGCGGAGCATGCCGCGGGCCATGATGAAGTCGGCGGGAACGATCGTGGCGACATAGAGCGCCGCGAACCACCAGGGGGCCATTCGTCCGCGCACCCGGAGGTGCATGCGGGTGCGGCGGTCGGACAGTTCGGTCAGTCGGATGCTCCACGTCCAATCGATCCGCGCGCCGAACCTCTCCCCCCAGCCTGGCGGCACGTGAGTGGTGGAACGAAGGACCAGTGTGCGTGGCGCGTCGACCTCGTCCACGACGTACCAGGCCGTGCCCGGTGCACCGTCGGGGATGGTGTCCCCGACCTCGAGCTCCCGGATGAGTTCTGGGTCGAGGTGGCTCAGACTCGACCAGTTCTGCGGGAACACCAGGCGGTCGACCCATTCAGGGGTGTAGTAGCCACCCCGATGCCACCCCATCTGCGTCAGCCATGGCCAGATCCGCTCCGGCGGCGCGTCGATGGTGATCGCATGATCGGTCACCAGCTGCGGGCGAGGCACAACGGCGTCTCCGGGCAGCGCCACCCGCCGCTCGCCGGCTGTCGAACCGGCCCGGCGGCCGAGGGTCTGCAGGGCGACGTAGGCGACGACGGTGAACAGGGCGCTGTGACGCACCAGGTGCGGTCTCATGATCAGCTCCGAGGCGTAGCGGCAACGGTCGCATGGGGTCCAGGCCCATGCTTCCGGTCGCCATCGTCACCCTCGGCGGGCAACGGGCCCATGGACCCAAAGTCTCGGACTCCTCGCATCATGGGTTGCTCGGCTGGCCGACGTACGTCCCCGGCGATGGTGGCCAAGGACGGTGTAGAAGTGGTCAAAAGGCTCTTCGCGGGTGCTGCTCGGCGCGCGCGGTGGCCTGCGTGCCGCCGGTCGGTGAAGGGAGGCGAGCGGTGAGCGTCGTCGACTCCCCGGCGTCCGGTTCAGGGGTGGGTTCCGCGCCCGATCGTATGGATCGTCCCGCCGATGGACACGCCGCCGGGCCGCGGGCGAGCGTGCAGGTTCTCGGCTGGGTGGTCGTGCTGGTGGCGGCGCTGGCCTCGGCCGTCGGGGCGTTCTCCGCGGGCGGCCCGGGTCGTCATGAGGTCGTCGGGCTGCACGGCGCTACCGTCACCCTCTACGGACAGGGCCTGTTCGCCCACGACACCCTGCTGATCGGTGCGGGGAACCGCGGGCAGGACGCCGTGGTGCTGTTCCTGGAGGTGCCGTTGCTGGCTGCCGTGCTGCTGCTCAGCCGCCGGGGCGGGTTGCGCTCGCGGCTGATGCTCGCCGGCACGCTCGGGTTCTTCGCCTACTACTACGCCTCGATGTGCTTCGCGACGGCGTACAACCGGCTGTTCACCGCCTACGTCGTTCTGCTCGGTGCGAGCGTGTTCGCCTTCGTGCTCGCCGTCGCCGGCCTCGATGCCCAGGACGTCGCCGATGCGTTCCCCTCGCGGCCCTCGCGACGGGTGATCGCCGGCTATCTGCTGACGGTCGCCGCGCTGCTGACGGCGGTCTGGCTGCCGGCCATGCTCGGTGCCCTGATCAGCGGCGATCCGCCCGCCCTGGTGAACACCTACACCGCCGAGACGACGTGGGCGCTCGACCTCGGCCTCATCGTGCCGGTCGTCGTCTGCGCCGCCGTGCTCCTGCTGCGGGGCCGTCCCCTGGGCTACCTGCTGGCCGTACTGGTGATCGTGCTCAACCTGACGATCGGGTTGGTGCTGATCAGCCAAGGCGTGGCGCAGATCGTGGTCCAGGTGCTGTCGGCGGGAGAGGTGGCCGGCATGGTCGTGACCTTCGCCGTGCTCACCGTCGTCGCGGGCGGGCTGCTCGCCGCCCTGCTGCACAACTGGCTGCCGGAGGGTGACGCCCGAGCGGCCGCGGCCGCTGGGCCAGGCCTCCCTGCGACCTGATTGCTGGAGGAGTCATGTCGACCACCGTCGCGGCGCTGTGGGCGGTGGCCGGCCTCGCGTTCATGGTCGTCGCGGTGATGCTGTGGCTGCACGTGGCCGCGGCGCGGGTGGCCCTGCTCTGGGTGGCGGTCTGGTTCTTGCCGTCGCTGACCGGTGACGAAGGAGGGCGCAGATGACGATCACCTCGTGGGTCGCCGCGTGGACGATCGACCGTCGTCGGCGGTGGCAGGGCGTTGTCCTCGCCGGCGTGCTGGGCGTCGTCGGGTTCAGCGCCATCTATGGCGGCGTGGGCCTGATGCGGGACGGCATGGGCATGCCTGCCGAATGGGTCGATCGCCTTCCGTTCGGCTCCTGGCCCCTGGCCGGCGTCGCGCTCCTGGTCGGCGTCGCCGCTCCGCAGTTCGCCGCGTGCTGGCTGGTCCTGGCCGGTCATCCTCGCGCTGCCCTCGCCGCCGCCGCGGCCGGCACCGTGCTCGTCGCCTGGATCGTGGTCCAGGTGCTCGTGCTGCGCCGGTACTTCTTCCTGCAGCCCGTGATCGCAGGCCTCGGCCTGGTCGAGGTGTCGCTGGCCTGGTGGTGGCTTCGGTCGGCCCGAACGACCATGCACCGGACGCCGCCGCTGGCCGTCCGCTGATCGACCGAGTACCCCCCGAGGCCATCGGTGTGGGTGCGGGTGGCGATGCCGGTCGTGCAGGCGATGATGGTGCGATGGTGGGCTGGCGTCGCGAGATCCGGTTGTGCGCCGCCGGTGACGCGGACCCGGACGTGGTGTGGGAGCGGTACGCCGAGGTGGCGCAGTGGCCGCAGTGGTCGCCGCACATCCGTCGGGTCGAGCCGGTCGACGGCCGCATCCGCCCCGGACTGCGCGGCACCGTGCGTGGTCCCGGGGGGATCGGCGCGGCCTTCGAGGTCGTGGACGTCGACGTCCGGTCGCGCACCTGGCGCTGGCGGGTCACGCCCCTGGCCGGGGTCCGGCTCCCGGTCGAGCTGGACCTGGATCATGCGGTCCATGCCCGCCCCGGTGGCGGGAGCAGGACGACGCTGGTGATCAGAGCCCTGTCCTGGGCGGCGGTGCCGGTCGCGATCGGCTACGCACCGGTGGCGCACCTCGCTCTGCGCCGGCTGGTGCAGACATGACCCCGACCTGATGAGCCACGCGTTCCCGGGGGCGGCCCATCCCGGACGAGAGGCGTCGCAGCCGCACACCCTCCTGATCGGCACCCTCGCCCTGCTGTCCGCGGTCGCCCCCCTGGCCACCGACATGTACCTGCCCGCGTTCCCTGCCATGGCACGTGAGCTCCGGTCCCCGCCCAGCGCGATCCAGCTGACCCTCACCGCGTTCCTGGTCGGCCTCGCGCTCGGCCAACTCGTGATCGGACCGCTGTCCGACCAGTACGGACGGCGCCGGCCCCTGCTCGCGGGGAGCCTCACCTGCCTCGCCGGTAGCCTCGCCTGTGCGCTGGCCCCCACGGTCACGCTGCTGGCCGCCGGCCGGTTCGTGCAGGGCTTCGGCGGGGGCGCCGGGATCGTGATCGGCCGGGCCGTCATCAGCGACCGGGCCCGAGGTGCGGCCGCGGCCAGGCTCTTCTCACTGATGATGATGATCGGCGGGATCGCTCCGATCGTCGCGCCGGTCATGGGCTCCATCGTGATCATTGCCGTGGGCTGGCGCGGGGTGCTGTGGGTTCTCGCGGCGCTGAGCGCGGTCATGGTGATCGGCGTCCTGGTCGCGGTTCCCGAGACCCTTCCCCCGCCGGCGCGCCACGCCGGAGGGTTCGCGACGCTTGTCCGCAACGCTCGGGTGGTGCTGGCCAACCGGGCCTACCGCGGCTACACGCTGGCCTACGCGCTGGCCTTCTCGGGGATGTTCGCCTACATCGCGGCGTCGCCGTTCGTGCTGCAGACCATCGTCGGCCTGTCCAAGGGCGTCTACTCCGTGGCGTTCGGGGTCAACGCCGGCGGCATCGTGCTGCTCAGCGCGGTCTCGGGCCGCCTCGCCGGCCGTGTCTCACCCCGGCGCATGCTGTTCTTGGGCCTGCGCGCCCTGGTGGTGCTGAGCGTCCTGCTGATGGTCGACGTCCTCGGGCTCGGCGTGAGCCGCTGGCCCACGATCGTGCTGTTCTTCGGCTTCGTGGCCACGATGGGCCTGGTGTTCGGCAACGGGGCCGCGTTGGCCACAGGCCAGGTGCCGCACCAGGCGGGCACCGGCTCGGCAGTGCTCGGAGCACTGCAGTTCGGACTGGGGGCAGCGGTGTCCCCGATCGTGGGCCTGGCTGGAGACGCGGACGCCCTGCCGATGGCGGCCACGATGCTGACGGTGAGCCTTCTGGCCCTGCTGGCCGCGACCACCCTGACCCGTTCTGCGGTGGACGCCGCGCGGTGAGGCCGTACCCTCGCCCGGCATGGAGGTATGGGCCGTCGGCGCTGCGTACGAGGCCTCCGTGGGGCGCTGGAGTCGGCGGGTCGCCGAGGCGTTCGTGCCCTGGGCGGGCGTCCCGGCCGGGCACCGCTGGCTCGATGTCGGCTGCGGCACCGGGGCGCTGACCGCGCGTGCATGGGCGGTCCGGGGCACGAGGAGGATGACGACGTGAACGGACCAGGCCACGCCACCGCGGGAGGGGACCAGGTGGTGGCGGCGGTGATCGGCCAGGAGCGTCGCCTGCTCGCCGAACTCGGCGCGGGGGCCGCCCTGTCGGCGGCTGCGGGTTCCGCGGCATGGGTTCTCGGCCGGCGATCCGGCCGCGACGGCGTGGCTGCCTTCGGGCGGCAGAGCCTGGGTTGGGCCGCCGTCGACGCCGTGATCGTCGTCCGGGGCCGTCGAGGTCTGACCCGGCCGGCTGGCGATGCCGACCAGGCCAGGGCCAAGGGCCGTCGGATGCGCACCCTGACCGCGCTCAACGCCGGCCTGGACATCGGCTACATCGCCGGCGGCGCCGCCCTCGCCCGCGGCACCCGCCGTCGGGGCGACGGCCTCGCGATCGTGGTCCAGGGGCTGTTCCTGCTGTGGCTCGACACCCGGCATGCCCAGCGATTCCACGCCTTGGTCCGCTAGGGGAGGACCATCCAGGTACGGCCGTCGATGAGCTCCCGGGCAGCGTCGAGGTGACCGGCGTGGCACGCGGTCTCGGTGATCACATGCAGCAGGATCTCCCGCAGATTGTCGAGCCTCCAGCTGCCGAAGAGCTCTTCGGGCCACCAGGCCGGGGGAGCCTCCGTCGGGGTGGCGACGATGATGCCGTTCGCGAGCTCTATCTCCTGGCGATACCGGTCGAGCACGGCCTCGACCGGAGTGTCCGCGGATACCTGCCATGCGTTCCCGGGTCCGTCGGCCTCCAGCACGCCATGATCGCCGTCGACGACGGCACGGAACCAGAACCGCTCGACCTCGATGGCGAGATGCTGGACCAGGCCCAGACACGTCCACCCCGACGGGAGCACGGGCCGCCGCAGGGCCTCCTCGGGCAGTCCGTCCAGGATGCCGAGCACGTGATCGCGCTGAGTGTTCAGGGTCGAGAGCAGCGCCCGGCCCTCCATGGTCAGGGTCGATGACGACATGACTCGAACCTAGCCGAGACCGGGCCGGGGTCGGGCTCGGGGTCAGCGCAGGGCGTCCAGGTAGAGCCATCGGCCGCCCACCCGGACGAAGCGGCTCACCTCGTGCTGGCTGCCTCCTCGTATGCCGGTGGCACGATCGTCCGCGTAGTGCGCGCGGAACTCCACGACGCCCTCGGTGTCGCGCGGTCCGCCCCGGTCGCTGCGCAGGATCTCGAGGCGAGTCCAGCGGCGCGAGGCATCGAGTTCGAGGCCGCGGGGGCGCGTCCTCGGATGCCAGGTGCGCACCAGGTAGGCGACGTCGCCGACCGCGAAGGCGCTGTACCGCGAGCGCATCAGCTGTTCGGCCGTCTCAGCGGCGGCCTCACCGTGATGCAGGAGTCCGCAGCACGCCGCGTAGACCCGCTCCGAGCCGCAGGGGCAGGACGACGCGGCAGGTCCGAACGCGCTGCCGACCGTCATGGCGCCAGTATCGCCGGGCGTGAGTCTGGCAGCCCCATCGCGCCGCTCGTCCCACGTCTCATCCCGCCGCTCGGTGGGCGACGTCGACGACGAACCGGGTCAGGGTCGGGCTGTGCAGCACGAACGACCGCACGCCGTTCCGGGCGTTCGTCGCGGCGAGCACGTCGATGGTCGAGGCGTCACGCTGCACAACGGTCAGGGCGTGCAGGCCGGGCAGCCCCACCGTGATCGAGCGCGGCCCACGGTAGGTGGCCATCACCGCCGAGGGTTCCCCAGGCGGTCGCGAACTTCTGGGTGAACGGCCCGGTGATCGGCTGCGCGAGGTCGACCACGACCCGGGTCGGGGTGCTCAGCGCGAAGACCGGGAAGTCCAGCCGGTCGCTCAGGCCGAGGGTGAACGTCGTCCGGGTCGAGGCCCGGCCTGCGTAGGTGACCGTGCGCAGGGCGGGCAGGCATGGGGTCAGGGCGACCCGGCCGCTCGCGGAGGCGGTGACCCCGGTGAGGGTGACCCGCGGGGCGGCGCCCGTGCCGGCGGGCACCAGGTCACCGGAACCCTTGCCGGACGCCGGATCTGACCGGGGTGGCGAGGCCGGCCGATCTGCCGGCGAGGCCGGCCGATCTGCCGGCGAGGTCAGCCGGGGTCGGCCTCGTGGCCGGAGCGCAACAGCCCCCGGTAGGCCTGGCCGGGGCTGATCTCACCGACCACGACCCGGTAGATCTCCTCGCTGATCGGCATCGACACCGAGTGGCGCCGCGCCAGCTCGTGCACCGTGACAGCGGTCTTCACGCCCTCAGCGACCATGGTCATCTCGGCCAGGACGTCCTTCAGCTCGCGGCCCAGGCCGAGTTGCTCCCCGACGTGGCGGTTGCGGCTCTGCGGGCTGATGCAGGTGGCGATCAGGTCGCCCATGCCGGCCAGTCCGGCGAACGTCGCGGGCTCCCCGCCCATCGCCACCCCGAGCCGGGTCAGCTCGGCCAGCCCGCGGGTGATCACCGCGGACCGGGTGTTGTCGCCGGTGCTGAGGCCCTGAGCGATGCCGGTGGCGATCGCGACCACGTTCTTCAACGCCCCACCCACCTCGCAGCCGATCACGTCGTGGTTGGTGTACACCCGGAACCGGGCCGACTGCAGGATCCGCTGCAGCTGCGTGGCCACGCCCAGGTCCGCCGTGGCGATCACGCTCGCCGCGGCGGCACCGGAGAGGATCTCCTTGGCCAGGTTGGGCCCCGACAGCACCCCGGCCGGATGCCCGGGCAGCAACTCCTGGACGATCTCCGTCATCCGCATCAGGCTGCCCTGCTCGAAGCCCTTGGACAGGCTGACCACCGGCACCCACGGTCGCACGTGCGGTCGGGCCCGTTCGAGCGCCTCCCGGAAGCCATGGGTGGGCACCCCGACGAACAGCACGTCGGCCCGGGCCACCGCCTGGGCCAGGTCGGCGGTCGCCCGCAGAGACTCCGGCAGCGGGTGACCCGGCAGGTACCGGTCGTTGGTGTGCGCCTCGTCGATCTCCCGGGCTGCATCCTGCCCGCGGGCCCACAGAACGGTGTCGTTCTTGTGGGCGAGCAGCGTAGCCACGGTCGTTCCCCACGACCCGGCGCCCAGCACGGTGACCTTCATCGCCCCATCCAATCGGCTGCGCCCCCACCCGTCGAGAGCCCGTCGCCGCCCGTCGACGGAGCGCACCGCCGGTGATCCGTTCACCCAGGTGGAGCATCGGGACGCCTGGAGCCGCGGTCGATGACAACGACATCACCCGGCTGCGAAGGCCGACCCGGGTGACCTCGGTCCTGGAGGCGCGAATGAGTCAGGCTCCGGCCGGCTCCCTCGCCCGGGGCAGGCTCCTGCGCGGTGCCGTCGCGGCGTTGCTCGTCGCCGTCGCATCCGTTGCGCCGTCGGCGTTGCCGGCCTCGGCCTACCAGTTGCAGACCGTGGCCCTGACCGGAGTCACCGGCACCAACGGCACCGCGATGCAGACCTTCCCCTCCGGTCTGACCGCGACCTGGGCCACGACCGGGGTCACCACGGTGTCGAGCCTGACCAACGGAATGTCCGCCAAGAACGCCACGTCGGCCATGTTCACCCCCGGCATCACCGCCGCGAGAGCGATGCCGGACTTCGTCACCGACGGGGCCGGCTGCGCCGCGAACAGCGTGTGCGCCGACCGGGGCACGATCACGCTGACCTTCAACCGCCCCGTGCGCAATCCGGTGCTGCACCTCGCCGGCCTCGGCGGCTTCAACTCCCAGGGCGGGCAGACCTCGACGGTGCGCGCCAGGGGCACCATCACCTCCACCAGCCCGGGTGGTGCCACCCTGGCTGCTCCGGCCGCGAACGCGGTCAACCTCGCAGTCTCCAACGCCGGCCTGACCTGGGACACCAGCGTGACCAGGCCCGCCGTCGGCTGCGCCGCGACGACGATCCCGGCCCAGGACGGCGTCGCCGGATGCGGCAGCATCCCGGTGACCGGCCTGGTCAGTTCGCTCGTCTTCCGGATCGACCTCACCGTCGTCGCCACCGGCGGCAGCGCGAGCCTGAACATCGGCGACGACTTCCTGATGGGCGTCACCGTGCCGGAGGACTTCGGTGACGCGCCCGCCTCCTACGACGCCGGGACGGCGGCGTCCGCCGTCGTCGGCGACCTCGCCCTCGGGGTGAGCGTGGACGCGGAGAATGCGACCGTCGCCAACGCCACGACCAGCCCGAACACGGTGGCCGCGGGTACCGACGCCAACTCCCCGAACGGAGACGGCCCCGACGAGAACGCGCTCGGCAGCTTCCCCACCCTGACCACCGCGATGATCGGCTCGACCTATGCCGTCACCGTGCCGATCTCGGGCGCCAGCGCTGCCGGGCGGGTCTGCGGCTGGATCGACTTCGACCGCGGTGGCACCTTCACCGCCGGTGAATCTGCCTGCGCCTCGTTCGCCTCAGGGGCGACCAGCGTGCCGCTGTCCTGGGCGGTCCCGGCCGCCACCAGCGCCGGGACGACCTACGCGCGGCTGCGTGCCTCCTACAACACCACCCAGGTCTCCTCGCCGACCGGGCGCACCGACTCCGGTGAGGTCGAGGACTACACCCTCGCCGTGCTGCCCGTCGTCCGGGTGACCAAGGTGGTGCCCTACAGCGACCCCGGCACCTTCGACCTGTCGGTGAACGGGACGAGGGTCGCCGCGGCCGCCGGCAACGGCGCCACCAGCGGCGTGAAGACCCTGTTCCACACCTCCACCTACGGCAGCCCCGACCTCACCGTCACCCAGAACGTCGCCACGACCGCGGTGCCGCTGACCATCTCCGAGGTGGCGACCGGCACCACCACCGGCAGCTACTCCTCGGCCCTGGCCTGCGTGGACGCCACCGGCGCCACCGTGGCCACCACCTCCGGCACCAGCGGCACCGTCACCATCCCGGCCTCGACCGGCAGCAACGGCCGTCAACAGGACCTCAGGTGTACCTTCACGAACACCCCGGGCGCCGCGCTGATCCTGACCAAATCCGTTGGTTCCGTAGCGGATACGAACGGCAACGGACGGCGCGACGCCGGTGACGTGGTGAGCTACTCGCTGCTGGTGCGCAACTCGGGCGGGGCCCCGGTCACCGCCCTGAGCATCACCGACCCGCTGCTGACCGGGGTGAGCTGCCCGAGCACCGCCCTGGCCCAGGGCGCGACCACCACCTGCACCGGCAGCCACGCTCTGAACCAGGCCGAGATCGACGCCGGCACCCTGACCAACACGGCCACCGCCACCGCGTCGGCGGCCGGGACCCCGGTGACCTCGCCGCCGTCCTCGGCCGTGCTGACCATCCCGCCGAGCCCCGGCCTGCTGCTGGGCAAGAGCGTCAGTGCGCTCACCGACATCAACGGCAGCGGGGTGCCCGACGCCGGGGACGCCATCAGTTGGGCCTTCACCCTGACCAACACCGGCACCGTGACCCTCACCGCCCTGGCGGTGAGCGACCCCACCGCAGGGCCGGTGACCTGCGCCGCGACCAGCCTCGCTCCGGGGGCCTCGACGAGCTGCACGGCCGCCGCGCACACGATCACCCAGGCCGAGGGCGATGCGGGCGTGGTGACCAACACGGCCACGGCCTCCGGCCGCACCCCCGCCGGTGCCACCACCGCCTCGAACCCGGCCGGTACCAGCACCGCCCTCGCCCTGCGATCCACCCTGACCCTGACCAAGTCCGTGACGGTGACCGACGTCGACTCCAGCGGCGACACCAGCCGCGGCGACACCGTCGCCTGGTCGTTCCTGGTGCGCAACACCGGATCGGTCACCCTCTCTGCGCTCGCCGTCGCCGACGCCACCGCTGGCGCCGTGTCCTGCCCGGTCGCCATGCTGGCCCCGGGGGCGTCGACCACCTGCACCGCGGCGGCGCACACGGTCACCCAGGCCGAGGTCGATGCGGGGGTGGTCTCCAACACGGCCACCGCGAGCGCGCGCACCCCGTCGGCTGTCACGGTGATCTCCGACCCGTCGAGCACCGACACCCCCGTGGCCCGGACCGCCGCGCTCGCCCTGGTGAAGTCGGCTGCCGTCGACGACGTCGACGGCAGCGGCCGCACCGACCTCGGTGACGAGGTCATGTGGACGTTCTCGCTCACCAACACCGGCACGGTCACCCTGGCCGCGCTCGCCGTCAGCGACGCCACCGCCGGGGCCGTGTCCTGCCCGGTCACCCTGCTGGCCCCGGGGGCGTCGACCACCTGCACCGCGGCGGCGCACACGGTCACCCAGGCCGAGGTCGACGCGGGGGTGGTCTCCAACACGGCCACCGCCAGAGCCACCGATCCCGACGGCGCCGCCGTCACCTCTCCGCCGTCCTCGGTGAGTACACCGGTCACCCGCTCGAGTGGGCTTGCCCTGGTGAAGTCGGCGAGCACCGACGACGTGAACGGCAACGGCAGCCGGGACCTCGGCGACCGGGTGATCTGGTCCTTCGCCGTGACCGACAACGGCACGACCGGGCTGAGCGCGATCAGCATCGCCGATCCCCTCGCCGGTACCGTGAGCTGCCCGCAGACCACGCTGGCCCCGACGGCGTCGATGACGTGCGGGGCGCCCGCGCACACCGTGACCCAGGCCGATGTGGACGCCGGACTGCTCTCGAACACGGCCACGGTCACCGGGGCGGGGCCCGGCGGCGCGGGAGTGCAGGCGACCTCCTCGACCGACAGCCCGATCGCGCAGAGCAGGGGGCTGGCGCTGGTGAAGTCCTCGACGCTGACCGATGTGAACGGCAACGGCCGCACCGACGCCGGCGACACGATCACCTGGTCCTTCCTGGTCACCAACAGCGGAACGGTGTCGGTGGCCGCCCTTGCGGTCGGCGATCCGGTGGCCGGCACCGTGAGCTGCCCGGTGACGGCCCTTTCCCCGGGTGCCTCGACGACGTGCTCAGCCGCCGCACACGCGATCACTGCGGCCGACGTCGACGCCGGAGTGGTCTCCAACACCGCCACGGCCACCGGTCAGGCCCCGTTGGGCGGACCGGTGGTCTCCCAGGTCTCCTCCACCGACACCGCGGTGGTCCAGTCCTCGGGGTTGAGCCTGGTCAAGTCGGCATCGGTCACCGACCTGAACGGCAACGCCCTCACCGACCTCGGCGACACCATCGGTTGGTCCTTCCTGGTCACCGACAACGGCACCACGACCCTCACCTCGATCACCGTCACCGACCCTGGGGCCGGAGCCGTGACCTGCCCGGGCACCACCCTGGCCGCCGGCGCCTCGTTCACGTGCACCGCGGCCGCCACCCACCTCGTCACCCAGGCCGACGTCGACGCCGGTCTGGTGGCCAACACCGCGACCGCCGCGGGCATCGACCCCTCGGGGACGGCGGTCTCGACCAGCCCGGCGTTCACCGACACCCCGGTCGCGCAGAGCCGGTCACTGAGCCTGACCAAGGCGGCCACGGTCACCGATGCCGACGGCAACGGCACCGATCTGGCCGACACGCTCACCTGGTCGTTCCTGGTCCGTAACACCGGCACGGTGACCCTGGCGGCGCTGGCCGTCGACGACCCGGTGGCCGGCCCGGTGAGTTGCCCGGTGAGCACCCTGGCCCCGGCGGCCTCGACCACGTGTTCGGCTGCGGTGCATACGATCTCGCAGGCCGAGGTGGATGCGGGCGTGGTCTCCAACACGGCCACCGCCTCCGGCCGGGCCCCCGGCGGCGGCCCGGCGGTGTCCCAGGTCTCCTCCACCGACACCCCGGTGACCCGATCGCCGGGGGTGAGTGTGGTCAAGTCGGCCGCCGTGAACGATCTGAACGGCAACGGGGTGACCGACCTCGGCGACACCATCGGCTGGTCCTTCCAGGTCAGGAACACCGGCACCGTCACCGTCACCGGCCTGGTCGTCTCCGACCCGACCGCCGGGGTGGTGACCTGCCCGGTCGCCACGCTCGCGCCCGGCGCCTCGACCACCTGCACCGCGGACGCGCCCCACACGGTCGCCCAGGGCGATGTGGACGCCGCAGCGGTCACCAACACCGCCGTCGCCACCGCCACCGCTCCGGACGGCGCACCGGTCTCCGCGACCGACACGGCCACAGCCCGGGTCGAGCAGGACCGCGGGATGGCCCTAACCAAGTCGGCGTCGGTGAACGACCTGAACGGCAACGGGATCGCCGACCTCGGCGATACCATCGGCTGGTCCTTCCTGGTGAGGAACACCGGCACCGTCTCGATCGCCTCGATCACGGTCACCGACGTCCGGACCGCGGTCACCTGCCCCCCTACCGCGCTGGCCCCGTCCGCCTCGATCACCTGCACCGGCGACACGGCCCACCCGGTGACCCAGGCGGACGTCGACGCCGGCGTGGTCTCGAACACCGCCACAGCGGCGGCCGTCGACGCCGCGGCCCATCCGGTGGCGGCGAGCCCGTCGTCCACCGACACGCCCATCGCCCAGGCCCGTGGTCTGGGCCTGGTCAAGTCGGCGGCCGTCACCGATGCCGACGGCAACGGGACCGATCTCGGTGACGTGATCACCTGGTCGTTCCTGGTCACCAACACCGGCACCGTCGGCCTGACCACCCTGGCGGTCACCGACCCGGCCGCGGGGGTGGTGACCTGCCCCATCACCGCGCTCGCGCCGTCCGCGTCGACCACCTGCACCGTGGCCACCCATCCGGTGACCCAGGCGGACGTCGACGCCGGCGTGGTCTCGAACACGGCGACGGCGGCCGCGACCACACCGGCCGGCGGGTCGGTGCTGTCGCCCGCCTCCTCGACGGACACGCCCGTCACCCGCTCGGACGGCCTGAGGCTGGTCAAGGCCGCCTCGGTGAGTGACCTCGACGGCGACGGTGCCACCGGACTCGGCGACCTGATCACCTGGGCGTTCGCGGTCACCAACACCGGAACGGTCACGCTCACCGCCGTGGCGGTGACCGACTCCGCTGCCGGCGCCGTGACCTGCCCGGTCGCCACCCTGGCGCCGGGCGCCACCACCACCTGCACCGCGCCCGCCCACCCGGTCACCCAGGCCGACGTCGACGCGGGCGCGGTGAACAACGCCGCGACCGCCTCGGCCCTCGACCCTGGCGGCCGGCCGGTCACCGCCGACGCCGCGGTCACCACCCCCGTCGCGCAGACCCGTGGCCTGTCCGTGCTGAAGTCGGCCCAGGTCAGCGACACCGACGTCAGCGGGTCGGTCACCCTGGCCGACGTGATCACCTGGTCGTTCGTGGTGACCAACACCGGCACCGTGACCGTCGCCGCGATCGCCGTGGACGACGCCCGGACCCCGGTCAGCTGCCCGGTCACCACCCTGGCGCCGGGCGCCTGGACCACCTGTACCGCGGACACTCCCCACCCGGTCAGCCAGTCGGACGTCGACGCGGGCCGGGTCGCCAACACCGCCACGGCGCACGGTCAGGCCCCGCTCGGCGGGCCGGTGGTGTCACAGACCTCCTCGACGGACACCGCGGTCGCTCAGGCTCGTGGTCTCGGCCTGGTCAAGTCGGCGGCCGTGACCGACACGGACGTCGACGGCCGCAACGACGTCGACGACCTGGTCACCTGGTCCTTCACAGTGATCAACACCGGCACGGTGACCGTGGACAACCTCACCGTCGGCGACCCCACCGCGGGCGCGGTGACCTGCCCGGTCACCACTCTGGCGCCCGCCGTCTCGACCACGTGCACCGCGCCCGCCCACGCGGTGACCCAGACTGAGGTCGACGCCGGCGTGCTCAGCAACACCGCGACCGCCCAGGGCGAGGCCCCGGCGGGCGAACCGGTGGTGTCCCGCACCTCCTCCACCGACACCCCGCTGGCGCAGAGTGGCGCGCTGGCCCTGACCAAGTCCGCCGTCGCCACGGACGCCGACGGCGACGGGAGCACCGAGGCTGGTGATGAGATCGCCTGGTCGTTCCAGGTCAGGAACACCGGGACGGTCACCGTGAGCGCCCTGGCGATCAGCGACCCTGTGGCCGGACCGGTCAGCTGCCCGGTCACCGCCCTGGCCCCCGGGGCGGCGACCACCTGCACCGCCGACGCAGTGCACACCGTGGTACGGGCCGACGTCGATGCCGGAGTCGTGAGCAACTCCGCCACCGTGTCCGGCACCTCCCCGCTGGGGCAGGGGGTCCTCGGCGGGCCGTCCACCACCGACACCCCCCTCGCCCACGCAGGGGCGCTGACCCTGGTCAAGTCGGCCCTGGTGAGCGATCCGGGCGGCAACGGGACCGGGCTGGGCGACGAGATCTCCTGGTCGTTCCTGGCGACCAACACCGGCGTGGTGACGCTGACCGGGCTCACGGTCAGCGATCCGACCGCCGGGCCGGTGAGCTGCCCGGTCACCACGCTCGCGCCGTCCGTCTCGACCACCTGCGCCGCGGCGACGCACATCGTGACCCAGGCCGACGTGGACGCGGGCGTGGTCGCCAACACCGCCACCGCGTCGGCCACCGACCCGGACGGCAGCACCGTGCCGTCGGGCGCCTCCTCGACGAACACCGCGGTGCACCAGGTGAGGGGCCTGAGCGCCCTGAAGTCGGCGGTCGTGAACGATCTGAACGGCACCGGGGCGACCGATCTCGGCGACACGATCAGCTGGACCGTCACGGTGACCAACACCGGCACGGTCACCGTCGACGGCTTCACGGTGAACGACCCGACCGCCGGGTCCATGAGCTGCCCGGCCAGCACGCTCGCGCCGTCCGCCTCGACGGTGTGCACGGCCGCTGCCGTGCATCCGGTCACCCAGACCGACGTGGACGCGGGGATCGTGGCGAACACCGCGACGGCTCAGGGCCAGGCACCGGCCGGCGGGCCGGTGGTCTCGCGGACCTCCTCGACCGACACGCCGGTCGCGCAGAGCACCGGGCTTCGCCTGACCAAGTCGGCGGCCGTGAACGACCTGAACGGCAACGGCGCAGCCGATCTCGCCGACACGATCGCGTGGTCCTTCACCGTGACCAACGCCGGAACGGTGGGCGTGCACGGGCTGGCCGTCGCCGACCCGGTGGCCGGTGCGGTCACCTGCGCGGCCACGGCCCTCGCCCCCGGGGCGGCGACCTCGTGCACGGCCGCCGTGGTCCATCCCGTGGCCCAGGCCGACGTCGACGCGGGCGTGGTGAGCAACACCGCGACCGCGACCGCGCTCGACCAGGCCGGGTACACCGTGCCGGCCAACCCCTCCGTCACCGACACCCCGATCGCCCAGCTCCGCGGCCTGTCCCTGGTCAAGGCGGCCACGGTCACCGACACCGGCGGCAACGGGATCACCGATCTCGGCGACGTGATCACCTGGTCCTTCACGGTCACCAACACGGGCTCGGTCGGCCTGTCCTCGGTCGCCGTGTCCGACCCGGTGGCCGGCGCGGTGACCTGTGCCGCAACGACCCTCGCGCCGGGCGACTCGACGGCCTGCAGCGCACCGGCCCATCCGGTCACCCAGCCGGACGTCGACGCGGGCGTGGTCGCCAACACCGCCACCGCCGCGGCGTTCGATGCGCGCGGAGGCAGGCTCAGCTCGGCGCCGTCGCTCACCGACAACCCGGTCGCCCGCTCCGCCGGGGTGCGGCTGGTCAAGTCGGCCTCGGTCGACGACCTGGACGGCGACGGCACCGACCTCGGCGACACGATCACCTGGTCGTTCCAGGTGACGAACGTCGGGTCGGTCACCGTCCACTCGCTCGCCGTCATCGACCCGGCCACGGGCGCGGTGACCTGCCCGGACACCACGCTGGCGGCGGCGGCCTCGACCACCTGCACCGCGGCCCCCCGCCCCGTGGTCCAGGCCGACGTCGACGCCGGGGTGGTGCGCAACACCGCGACCGCCTCGGCCCTGGGCCCGGACGGCGCCGCGGTGCCGGTGAGCATCTCCTCGACCGGAACCCCGGTCACCCAGCTCAGGGGCCTGCGGCTGGTCAAGGTCGCCGCGGTCACCGACACGGACGGCAGCGGGGTCCGCGATCTCGGCGACACCATCGCCTGGTCGTTCCAGGTGACCAACACCGGCACGGTGACCGTGGCCGCACTCGCGATCAGCGACCCGGTGGCCGGTGCGGTGACCTGTGCCGCCACCACGCTCGCTCCGGGTGCGACGACCTCCTGCACCGCCGTCACGCCGCATCCGATCGTCCAGACGGACGTGGATGCCGGCGTGGTCAGCAACACCGCCACCGTCACCGGCCAGGCACCCGCCGGCGGCGCCCCGGTGGCAGCCTCGGCCTCCACCGACACCGCGCTGGACAGCAGCTCCTCGATCAGCCTCACCAAGGCGGCCGCGGTGACCGACGTCGACGGCAGCGGCCGGACCGACCTGGGCGACGTGATCACCTGGTCGTTCCTGGTCACCAACACCGGCATGGTGAGTCTGGACTCCCTCGCTGTCACCGACCCGGCCGCTGGCGCGGTGACCTGCCCGGTCACCACCCTGGCGCCGGCCGCATCGACCACCTGCGCCGCCGATGCCGCTCATGTGGTGGGCCAGGGGGACGTCGACGCCGGGGTGGTCTCCAACACGGCGACCGCCGCGGCGCGCACCCCGTCGGGCGGTTCGATCGGAACGCCGATGTCCTCCACCGACACCCCGATCGCCCAGGCGCGCGGCCTGCGCCTGGTGAAGTCGGCCACGCTCAGCGACGCGAACGGCAACGGGGTCGCCGACCTCGCCGACGTGATCACCTGGTCGTTCCAGGTCACGAACACCGGCTCGCTCACCGTGCACACCCTCGCCGTCGCCGACCCGGCCGCGGGTCCGGTGACCTGCCCGGTCACCACCCTGGCGCCGTCCGCCTCGACCACGTGCACCGCTGGCTCCGCCCACCCCGTGACGCAGTCGGATGTGGACGCGGGGTTGGTCGCCAACACCGCCACGGCCACGGCGGACGACCCGGCCGGTGCCCCGGTGGCCCCGAGCTCGTCCTCCACGGACACCCCGATCAGCCAGAGCACGGCCCTGGCCCTGACCAAGTCGGCGTCGGTGACCGACACCGACGGCAACGGGGTCACCGAACTGGCCGACGTGGTCACCTGGTCCTTCCAGGTCCGCAACACCGGCAGCGTGAGCGTCGACGCGATCACGGTCGACGACCCGTCGGCCGGGACGGTGACCTGCCCGGCGTCCTCGCTCGCCCCAGGGGCGTCGACCACGTGCACGGCGGCCGCGCACACCATCACCCAGGCCGACGTCGACGCCGGAGTGGTCGCGAACACGGCGACCGCCCGGGGTACCGCCGGCTCGGGGCCGAACGCCTCGCCGGTGTCCGGCTCCTCCTCGACCGACACCCCCGTGGCGCGTGCGCAGGGGCTGACCCTGACCAAGTCGGCCACCACCACGGACGTCGACGCCGACGGCTCGCGCACCCTCGGCGACACCCTGCACTGGTCGTTCCTGCTGACCAACACCGGCACGGTCACCCTTGACGCGCTGGCGGTCAGTGACCCGGCCGCGGGCCCGGTGACCTGCCCGGTCACCTCGCTGGCGCCGTTCGCCTCGACCACCTGCACCGCCGACGCGGCGCACACCGTCAGCCAGGGTGACGTCGACGCCGGCGTGGTGAGCAACACGGCGACCGCCAGCGGCACCGACCCGACCGGGATCGTGGTGACCACCAGCCCGTCGAGCACGGACTCACCGGTCGCGCAGAGCCGGGGGATCGCGCTGGTGAAGTCGGCCTCGGTGACCGATCCCGACGGTGACGGGACCGACCTCTCCGACCGGATCGCCTGGTCGTTCACGGTCACCAACACCGGCACCGCGGCCGTCTCCGCGCTCACCGTGGACGACCCGGGCGCCGGACCGGTCACCTGCCCGGCCACCACGCTGGCGCCGGGCGCCTCGACGACGTGCACCGC
>JBAPWU010000490.1:0-20810 GCA_049283855.1 Kineosporiaceae bacterium | reverse complement strand
ATCCAGGGCCCGCCGGCCCGGGCGGACCATCACCGTCCCCCCGCCGCTGCCCTCGATCAGCGCGGCCGCCCAGACCGCCGTGGTCACCGGGACCGCCGGCTCCGCCACCGTCGCAGGACTCGATCTGCTGCTGCGCCGCCTCGCCGCCGAGCAGGCCACGACCGGCCGGCCCATGCCGGACCTGGCCGCGGTCGCCCTGACCGACACCGAGATCACGATGCACCTGCGCAGCCCGGGCGACCTTCCGGCGCCCTGGGCGGGTGCGGCCGACCGGATGCACTGGACCTGTCCATGTCCCGCCGCCGCCGCCGCCGCTCCTGGGCCAGGGGTGGGGGAGGAGCGGCCCGCGCCGTACCCGCTGCTGGTCACCATCGGCGCCGGCAACACCGGCGCCGTATGGCTGCTCAACCTCGAGGTCATGGGCGCCGTCACCCTCACCGGTGACCCCGACCGGACCGCCGCCCTCGTCCGCTACCTGGCCGCCGAACTGGCCTGCAACCCCTGGTCCGACGACGTCCGGGTGGACTGCGTCGGCGCCGGCCACCAGGCCGCGGCGATGAACCCGCACCGCATCCGAGTCCACACCGACACCGCCGCCGTGTGCGCCGACGCCGTCGCCGACGCCATCGCCATGATCGACCGCACCGGCACCACCCACACCCTGGATCCGGGCACCGACGTGGCGACGGCCCGCGCGGCGCAACTCGGAGACGACATCTGGCCCGCCCACGTCGTGCTACTCGGCGCCGGGGGCCCCGCACCGGCCGAGCTCGACCAGCTGCTCGCCCTGGTCGGCCAACACCCCGGCCGCACCGCAACAGCCGTCGTCCTGGCCGGCCGCAACGAACAGGACACGGTCGGGGTCCAGATGCACCTGACCGAGGAGGGACGGCTCCAGATCCCCAGCGTCGGCCTGGACCTGACGGCCGTCGGCCTGACCGCCGCCGAGGCCCAAGGCTGCGCCGACCTGCTCGCCAGCGCCGAGGACCTCGACGACGCCCCGATCCCCCCCGACCCCCACCCCAGCGACCACCAGGACTGGCGGACCTGGGCCGACGCCGCCGGCGCCCTCCGACCCGAGCACACCCTGCCGCGGGCCACTCAGCACCAGCGGGACGGCGAACCGGCCACGACCCTGCTGGACGGTCCCGACGCCACCTACCTGACCGCGGCCGCCACCACCGTCGAGGACCTCGCCGTCCTCGCCCCCCGGGTCCCCGCCTCGGTCGCCCACGACATCCACCAGGCCGATCCCGACCTGGACGCCGACCTGGACGCCTGGTTCTCCCAGGACTGCGACCGACCCCGGCTGACCCTGCTCGGACCCGTCCGTGCCCGCACCCGCGGTGACGCCCTCGCCGTGGTGAAGAGGAAGGCCTACTACACCGAACTGCTCGCCTACCTTGCGCTGCGGCCCGCCGGCGCCACCCCCGCCCAGGTCGGCGACGCGTTCGGGATCACCGCCGGCCGGGTCCGCACCGACATCAAAGCCGTCCGGGACTGGCTCGGGGTCAACCCCCGCACCGGCCAACGCCACCTCCCCGACGCCACCAAGTCACCCGCAGCCCGCGACCGCGGGATCGGCATCTACCAAGTGATCGACGTCCTGGTCGACGTCGACCTCCTCCGCCGGCTCCGCGTACGGGCCCAGGCCCGAGGCGGACAAGCCGGCCACACCGACCTCGCCCGTGCCCTCACCCTCGTCACTGGGCCACCGTTCGACCACCTACGCGACGGCGGATGGTCCTGGCTCCTCGAAGGCGACCGCCTCGACCACCACATGACCTGCGCCATCGTCGACGTCGCCCACCTGGTCACCACCAGGGCCCTCGCCGACGGCGACCTCGACCAGGCCCGCGTCGCCGCCCAGACCGCTCTCCTCGCCGCACCCCACGACGACACCCCCCGCCTCGACCTCGCCGCCGTCCACACCGCCGCAGGCCACCAACACCACGCTCGACGCATCATCCGCGACGACATCTGCAACCGCGACGAAGACAGCCAGGCCCCCCTCGACCTGCCCGACCGAAGCAGCGCCATCATCGCCGACCACGCATGGCTCGCCGGCGGCAGCGAAGAAGCCAGCTGAGCGATACAACGAAGAACGCGCAGTTGGACCACGACCGACTCTTCACAGATCGGTCCACCGGGCATGGGGCTCGAAGAGCCAGGCGCTCAATGACCTCGCCCAATCGCCGCCCTGGCCCTCAAGCACCTGAGGCCTGGCAATGCGGCAGATCCGCACGGCCGCGTCGCCAGCGAACGCTCCGCGGCAGATGAGGGCGGCTCGGTGCACTTGGTCGAACGCGGCGGTGTGACCTGGGCGCATCGCCGCCCCGAGGCGTCCTGGTCCAGTTCCCCGAACCACTGGACTGGACGGCGGGGGCGGGGAGAGTTGGGACTTCGGAACCTGGAGATCGGCAACGCAACGACGAGACTCGAGGTATGACTACGTATTCGAGCACTCATCACGACGTGCGGGGGCGGCCGGAGTCTCGCGTCGGCCGGTGGGCGGTCAGGCTCGCAGGTCTCTGCGTCGCGGGTGTCGTCCTGGTCGTGCTTGCCTTCGCGCTCAACGTCGTCGAACCAGCCAAGAGCTACACCGACAGCTGGGCACAGCTCGTGTGGGGCCTGGGTATCTGGGCGTGCGGGATCGGCGCGATCATCACCGGCGTCGTCGCAATCGTACGGCACCACGAGCGCTCCTGGATGGTCATGCTGGCCACCGTTCTCGGACTTCTTCCCCTTGCCCTGCTGTTGTCGGAGATCGCGACGGGCAACTTCTGACCTCGCCCGCGAGCCCCACAAAAGAGGGATCCGTGTGGCCACGACGCACGCGGGACCGCCTCAGCCCCCGACCCGTTCGAGGCCGACCTCACCCGCACAGCGGCCATGTCCGAACGGGGCTGGCGCCGCGTTCTACGCTGCCGGAGGCCACGATTCGGCGTCATGAGCGGTCACGCTATGCCGTGCAGTCGGCGGCATCTCCGGATGTTGTTCCGGGCAGCGTTTGCTCGCGACACCAGATGCCTCTGACGGAGGCTCAGGTGTCGGACGCCTCGTGGTGGCCCGGTGGTTGGTGGCCGGGATCGGACTGTGGCTGCCTCTGTCGTACTCGACGAGCTCACGCCCTTCGATGACGCGTCTGATCTGGCGGGCGCTGTCGTCGAACCGGCGAAGCCCCGAACCGGATGCTCTGCAGCATGCGGACCAGCATGCCCCAGGATCAAGGGCTAGGGTGTCCGCGACGGAATCGGTTGGGAACCGTCACCCTCCTGATCCGTAGTTCACCGATACGCGTTGGTCAGCCAGGTGGCGCGGGTGTTCGACCTGCCGCTCGACCTGGTCTTCCAGTTCGAGGCGCCGTCGCACGACGCGCCTCGGGAACCCTCTCTCCGCCTCGACCGGCTGAACCGCAGCAGACCCCCCTTGGGAGGCGACCTTTGTGACGACCACGCAGCGTTCGGCTCGGCTGGCCGCCCTGGCCTACCTCGGACTCGCCATCTCGGGCATCGTCGGCTTCCTGCTGATCCGGTCGCAGCTCTACGTGCCCGACGACGCCACCCGGACCGCCGCCAACCTCGTGGCGCATGAGGGGCTAGCCCGCCTCGGCGTTGCTGCGGACCTCGTCACGGTGCTCACCCAGGCGCTGGCGGCGGTGGGGTTCTTCCTCGTCTTCCGGCGTGTCAACCTCGTAGGCGCGGCTTCGATCACGGCGTTCGGGCTGATGAACTCCGTTGTCATACTCGTGGCCACTGCGTTCTCGGCGACGGCGCTCCAGGTGGCCGTTCGTGGCGGGCCGACGTCGGCGAGCGACGCCCTCATGCTGTACGACGTCAACGCTGCCACCTGGAATGCGGGAGGCCTGTTCTTCGGGCTGTGGCTGATTCCGATGGGATGGCTCACCCTGCGCTCCGGCTCCATGCCCCGTGCGCTCGGGTGGATCCTGGTCGTCGGAGGAGTCGGCTACGTCCTGAGCGCTTTCGTGAGCTTCCTCGCGCCCGGTGCCTCCGGCCTCGCCGGCGTGCTACCGCTGCCCGCCACCGTCGGGGAGGTCTGGATGATCGGCTATCTGCTCATCAAGGGGATGCCAGACGGGCCCCCGATGCCCGGACGACGAGATCCCAAGGGCGCGGTGGCGTGAGTGGCGATGTCACGAGCGCAGCGCTCGGCGGCAGATCCGCACGGCCGCGTCGCCAGCGAACGCTACGCGGCAAAAACGTGCGTTTCGAGCCGTCAATGACCGTGACACTTCGCGGCCGGATCCGAATGCGCATATCCCGTGGTTGTGGAACGTGACGCCACTGGATTGCGTCAGACCAGCGTGAACCTCGGTCGACTCGCGATCGCCGCCGGCGTCGTGTCCATGACGGCGTGCGCGTCGCCTACCCAACCGCTGCCGCCGATGCCGATGAGCCCATCACCGACAACGGCGACCGTGATCGGGAACCTGATGGGACGCGGAGGCCCGGCGCCAGGAACCCGGACGGCCCCCGTGTCCGGCATTGTGACCGTGACTCGCGCCGTGGACGGCGAGGTCGCCACGACCGTCCGAGTGGGCACCAACGGATCGTTCCTGCTCTACCTCTCACCGGGCGCCTATCGGTTCACGGCGGATTGCCAAGCCACCACCACTGAACCGACTGCCATCACCGCTGGGACGACGACGAACGTCGCACTCTGGTGCGCGATGGCATGACCATCGCAGACATGAAGGGGAAGGCAACTCGCGACGCGGCCTACGCGTAGTGCCGCGAGCCACTCGCGGCACGAGCGGATGGCCGCGTCACAGGTGAAGCACAGCGGATGACCGTTTCCCTGCAGGTGCGCACCGGGCCGCTAACCACGTCGTTGACATACCGGGCCATCGGTAAGCCCTCCATGACCACCACGCGACAGTCCCGGACCATTCCCAACACGATGTCGACGACGTCACTGCACCATATCCGTCCAACGATGGTCGCAGACATCCCCAATCGCGCCGCGAAGCGAGTCAGAAGAGTGGCGACCGCCTCACCTTGGCATCTTGGTCATGGTCCATGCGGTGATTGTGGGGCTGGTCGGTGATGTCCAATCGTCCAGCGCGCCCTCAACGACGGCCTCGATGATCTCCCGGGACTCGACGAGAGATAGATCCACGAAGCACTGGCAGCGGTTCATGGGGATCTCGTTCGTCAGGCACATTGCGATTCCGATGACTTGCATGCCGCGTGCGACGGCGATGGCCTGCTGGTCGATCACGGGGATCGGGATACGCGCGGCGAGTTCGCGGACGACCGCCTCTTCGAGTGGTTCGACGCCGAGGAGGTCGCGAGCCAATCGCGCAGCAACCCTGCTGGCTCCTTCGTGGAGCTGCTTCTTACCCTGCAGGATGGCCTGCGCTGTTTGGGCCAGGAGCTTACAGTCTCGGTTCTTCCTTCCGCGGAACAACCGACTCCAGGTCTTAGCGTCAAGACATGCCTTGGCCTGTGATGCGACAGCGGTTGGCCATCCGTCCAGGCCCGCGTCGACGATCACCTCGGCCGTCACCTCTAGGCGCCGGCGCTTCTCGGCCGACAGCCGCTGCGCAGGTACATTCGCTTGCGAATGGGGCCGCGGCGCGCCCTGCGAGGCAGCGCGCGCCTGCGGTGGTGCCGTGCGCGGTAAGACTCGGATCCAGGACGTCGACCGCGTGCTGACCCGTCGCGGCGGACGAGCGGCCATTCCGTGAAGACTCCCCCGGCAGCTACACCTGCACATGCTGGACGGGCTTGTGGACCGCGCACAGCTTGAGGTGTGCATGCCGTCCCCCGATCACAACATGCGTCCGATATGTCACCTATTGTAAATAGGCTACGCCCGTGCCACAAGCCTCGGGAAACGGTCCCGGATCGCCATCACTATCGACCGCGAGTTCCGGCGGCATGGCCTGGGCAGCCCCGAGCGATGAGCGGAACTCCGTGCTGCCAGTGGCATGGTCGTATGTCGGGGCTGGCGAATCCAGATCCTCTCGAGGGACGATCCTGGTATGCGAGTCGAGGTGGTCGGCACGAACTGTCCTGTGCTTGCTGGGGTGACGGTTGGCATCCAGTGTCGCGCGGAGGTTGTGGACGAGCAGCCGGCCGATGGTGGCCGTCCGCGCTGGGCCATCGATGTCGAAGTCAGGGACGGCGACTTCCGAGGACCCTGCGTTCATGGCCGTCCCGGGGCACGTTTCCTGTACCTGTCGTGGCAGACCTCCGCCACAGGCAGGTTCCGCCGGGCCAAGCTGATGCTCGACGCCGTTCCAGCGGATGTGATCGAGGCCGCCCGCGAGACAACCCTTCGCGCCGATGTCTCCCTGACCATGTCCGACGGCGGCCCCGTGTGTGCCGCTGTTCGACCACCGGCTATCACCTGGTCATCGGTATGAAGGCACGGCGCACCCAGCGGCACTCGCGGGCGGTCGCACGCCCAGCGGCATGTGAGGGCGGTTAGACGGTAACCAGTCAGGGGTCGCAGTCGGTCAGGACTGCATCCCTGCAGGTCACGGGGCTGTCGAGGCAGCGACTACCAAGCCTCCCGAACGCCAGCCGAAGGGTAGTCATCCACCTCCCAGCACCTCTATGATCGATACGCATGAAATCATCCAAGAAACGACGTTCCGACTCTCAACAGCGCACCATGACACCCCATGTCCTCAAGTGACCATCGTCGAGGTGAATGCACGATGCCAATCAAGGTCTTCGTCAGTCACCATAGCAGGGACGCCGACTTCGCCGACGCTCTCGTCCGATTGCTCCGTGCCGCACTCCCATTGCAGGAGAGAGAAATCCGCTGCACTGCCATCGATGCCTACGGAATTGCGCCAGGTGCCACGATCGATTCATTGAGGGACGACCTTGAACAGGCAGCCGTAGTCATTGGTCTACTAACCCAAGCCAGCATTCGTCGATCATGGCTTCTGTTCGAGCTTGGGCACGCATGGGCGAACAATAAGGCAATCGCGCTCCTAGCAGGGGACGTTAGGCTGGAGCATATTCCTGGACCGCTCGGCTCTAGGCATGCCATCGTAGCGTCGGAAAGGGCTGCGATGTGTCAATTGATAGAGCAGATCAGGGAGCTTCACGACCCCCAGGCGCCTCTTGCCAAAGACTTTGACCGAGCCATGATCGATTACCTCAGTCGCATCGACAGCTTCAATGAAGGCTTGGGCGATAGGCCTGCCTGGACAGACGCAGGAATTCTACCGGACCGACAAACGCTGTTCCGCAGCGCCATCGAGGCGGTGCAAGACCATCCAGGAACCATAAATCGCGTTGAGATATACGCACCCACGGGTGTCTGGGAAGTAGACAACACTGACAAGTTGGCATGGTTCCAGGCTCTGAGCATGGGTCTGGCGAATGACTCGCGGACGAAACCACCCTGGCTTCACAGCATGCGCGCACCACAGGAGATTCTTGGTCTCCGAACCAAAATACGAGGACTTCACGCAATCTTCGGCCTGCCGCCGAGAGGACTGAAGTACTTTGGGAAACGGATGCAAGACGTTGGGCACGCATTGGGACTCTTCCACGGTCTGAGAGGCGCCTACTTGACTCGCGCGCCGGTGGATACTGCAACAATACCTGGCATTGGGTATATTAGGATTGACGAGGTGGTAATAGCCGCTTGGGCAGTCCGGGAGCAATTTGGCGTGGACACAGGGGTTATGGTAACCGATTCATCCGTTGGAGCGCCGGTTGGAACGTGGTTTCAGAACATCGAGAAGGAGTTCCGGGGATCTACTATCCCAAGAAGAAAGGATCGCTTCGTTATTCAAGACCTTCATGGGGACAGGGATTTTTGTGTTACGAAAGGAATGAACCGCATCTATGCTGAGTTTGGTCTCCCGCCTGGACCCGACTGCGAAGAACACGGCGGGGTGAGTTGAATACCTGACCCTATCCTCCGGCATGCAGGCAAGAAGTTGGCTCAGTAACGGGCATTCGGAGAGGTCTGTGCCTCATTCACATGCATACGCTCGACTCGTCCCTGAATGACCGCGCAATCGTAGCCCCTTGGGGAGGCAGCCTGATGCGCCGGATGAACGCGCACTCATCGGCATGATCTTGAAGTCACCAACATATCTCCGGCGTCCGGACATCGGCAGAGTCGCACTCATCCGCCCGTGCCCGTCTCGTCGTCGAGTCGTCGTCCCCGCCATGGATCCCACAGACAGTGCTCGCGTCGCGATGTGGACCTGCTCGAGCTGTCCTTCTATCGGCGTCACGCCGCACCATGTGCGAGCCAGGCGGTACTGAGCTCGTTGATCGATGGGATCGCGAGACGACGGTTGTTTGATCCAACGCGCCGGTGCGGCAACGTCACGGCAGCGGCCGGCAGCATGAAGACTGTCTCTCATGGGGACGCGCCTCGACAGGTGCGCGGTGTTCGTGAACTACCGGAGAGACGACGCCGGCTGGACCGCAAACGCGGTGTACGACGCTCTGTGCCAACAGTTGGGGCCTTCCCGGGTGTTCCTCGATCACCGTTCGATCGGCCTCGGTGCAGCGTTCGAGTCGATCCTTGAGGATGGGGTACGGCGAAGCGCGGTCCTCGTCGTGCTGATCGGACGACGCTGGGACGAGCAACCTCTTCGAGATCGCTTGGAGGATCCCGACGACTGGGTACGCAAGGAGATCCTCCTCGCTCGGACCTACGACACAGCAGTCGTGCCAGCACTCGTGGACCGGCAACACGATCTTCGAAAGGAGTCGCTGCCGCAGGAACTGCAGTTCCTCGCCGGTCTGCAGTCGTCTGCTCTTCGACAAGCGCACCCGGAAGACACCGACCAGCTCGCGCGGATAATCATGGCGATGCTGCCGCCCGGGTGCAGAACGCAGCCTCAACCTGCGCAGTCAGGCGTCGAATGCACCCGCCCCGCCATGGACGCCCTCCTGCGCCGGATCCTTCCGCCGGCACAGCAGGCATCAGGAAACCGTGAACGGCTCCTGGAGCTCTGCATGTCGCTGCTGACGCCTCGCGACAGGCTCGTCGACCTGGCACCGGCGCGGCTGCAGGGCCGACCCAACGGCTCGGCAGTGGTCATTCTTACGTCGACCGACGTCGTCATCGCCGACGTAGACACGAGGTTCCGCATCGTGGGAGAGATTCGCTTCCCTCGGGCGATGATCGTGCGAGCGGAAGTCGTGCCGACCCGGCGCCTGGGGGTCTTGCCCACCGCCGACGTCGCACTGCACTCGACTACCGGCGTCCCAGTCGAACTGCTGGGCCTCTTTCGAGACCAAGCCCGACGGCTGGCCGACCGGCTCTCGAACTGATCAAGAGGCTCAAAGAAGCCGCTCGCCAACCGTGACGTCGGGTGACGAACCCAGACCGCGCCAGACAGGCTCGGAGCGGCAGATCCGCACGGCCGCGTCGCCAGCGAACACTATGCGGCTACTCCGCGTGTTGCTCCACTCATGCACTTGATGGTGAGTCCGCCCCCGCGCTGGATCGTACCGGGACGATCCTGGACGTACGTCGGCCAGGCGGAGTGGGTCCTCCCGGGGCGAGAGTGAAGTGCCCTTTCTTGAGGGTGGAGGCTGTGGTCAGCGGCCGGCGGCGACGTGCCCATGCACCCAATGCTCGAGTCGCGGGACGCGCAGCAGGACGAGGACACCGACACTGCCCGCGGCGTGGATGAACACGTCGAACGCGGGGTTCGCGACTCCGGAGCCGTCCGCTGCGACCCAGTAGGGGACTAGCGTGACGAGCCCGACGACGGCACACGCGACGGCGAGCGACTCCCACCAGGAGGCCCGCCGGAACAGCCCCCACGTGGCGACGGTGAAGCCGATGATCGTCACGGTCGCGAGGATGGCGACTGCCGCCCACGCCGCACCTGACGTGTCGACGTCGGCCGCGGCGAATATCGGCGTCAACCACAAGAACGTCGTGCCGAACAGGAACAGCGAAACCCCGCCGACGTTGCGGATGGTGAACATGGCCGCCTTCGGGCAGTCCTCTTCGCCGCCCGGCTGCCTGGGTTCCCGGGTGGCGCCTGCCTGGCCCGCAGATCGCCGCTCAGCGGGTCCTGCCAGTCTGCGTCGCTTCGGCCTGGCAGCATTTCCGGGATGACCCCCGAGGACATCCCGGCGTACTCCGACTTGATTCTCCCCACCGTGCGCGCCGTCGCCGCGCTTGGGCGGTCTGCCAAGTCCCGCGAGATCACCAGCCAAGTCCTTCGGGACCTGCCAGAGTCAGAGGAGATGCTCGCGATCACCTTCCCGGACCGGCCCGCCGATTCGGTACTGATGAGCCGCCTGCAGTGGGGCAGGTCTTACGCGAAACTGATCAGGGCGCTGGAGAGCCCCTCACGCGGCGTGTTCCTCCTGACGGACTTGGGCCAAGAACTACTGGCTCTGCCGGAGTCCGCCGCCCAGGACCGGGTGCGCCAGCTCGACCGGGACTTCAGACGGAATCGGGGCCGGACACGGGCGCGGCCTGCTCACTCCGCCGACCCGGTGGTCGAGACCGAGGATGAGCTGCCCACCGAGGTGGAGGAGGTGACTGGGCAGCGCACGTGGCGGGACGTACTGCTCGCCAGACTCCACCGCCTCTCCGCTGACTCGTTCGAGGAGTTCGCGCTCTACCTGCTCCGCCTGTACGGCTTGGAACTTGAGCGGGTTGGTGGGAGCGGCGACGAGGGGATCGACGGCATTGGCATCGCGCCGATCAGTCCTGTGCTCTCCTCGCGGGTCGCGGTTCAGGTGAAGCGGTATGACCCGCAGGGAAAGTCCGTGGGCCGCGAGGTCGTCGCGCTGTTCCAACGGGACGCACAGACCAAGGGCGCAGAGCGCGCGATCCTCGTGACCCTCGGCAAGTTCTCCGAACCTGCTCGCAAAGCCGCGATCGCGTCCACCCCCACGGTTGACTTGATCGACGGAGAACGGCTCTCGGACTTGATCCTTGAGCAGGAACTGGGCGTTCGCCGCTCACCCCAGGTCAATGAAGCGTGGTTCGACAGGTTCGACTGACGCGCCTGCCAGCACGTGGCCCCCCGCGCCCGGCAGATTAGCGCTGGCGCCCGCTACATCGGGGCGGCGAGACAACAAGAGCCCTTCACCCGCGGAGGCGCTGCAGCTATAGGCAGCACCTACGCGCGACACGCTCAGGACGCGCTACCGCGCAGCGGAGCGACCCCGGCGGATCTTGGACGTGGCGAGAGAGCGGCAACCCAGGTGTGAGCCGGGTGTGAGCCTACTTCAGGACGCAATCCTTGAGTTCAATCACGCCCATGAACTGGCCGTCGACTGTGCCAACGGCTGTGGACTTTGCGCCGTTCTTCACAGTCAAGGCCTGCTCCGGTTCCGACAATTTGCACACGACTTGAGTGAGAGAGAACTTATCGGTGGTCACCCCCGTGAACGCGACTCGACCTTTGGTGATGTTCTGGATTTCGGCCGTCAACTGCACTCGCTTCCCGTTCCAATACTTCTCAGCTGCGACTTGGTTGGCGTCGAACGCGTCTCCCAATGTGCGGGCGTCCTTGATGACGAGCACTTGCTCCTCGTCAGCCTGTGTCCGTTGGGGCTCAGACTTCGCGGGCTGCAACGACTTCGCGGCCGGGGGCGATGCTGCGGTCTTGGAACCGGTGGGATTGCCGCCCGCTGTTGCAGCGGTTGTGGTGGTGTCGTCCTCGCCGCCAGCCAGCCCTGCGCCGAGGAGCAGCCCCAAGACGAGGCCGCCCAAGCCCCATAGCCACTTGGGAGCCCCTCGCTTCTCCGTGCCACGCGGTTCATCCTGTGTCGGGTGAACGGGCTGCGGATGAGGGGCCGCCTGGAAGGGCTGCGCGGGTGCGTCGTCGACCCATTCGGTGCGGCCCGTCACAGGATTGACTCGGTAAGGCCTGCCGGACGCCGGGTCGTGAAAGATTTCACCCGCCATGACTGTGCGCCTCCAATATCAGCGGTCGAGCTCCGACAGCCAGGAAGTCTTCCAGAGCTGCCCCAGGGATCAGCCGACCGTGACCCATCCGTGACAGATCTGATGAGAGGGTCCGCCCCTTTGGGCGGGCTGGACAGGCGAGTGGCGACGCGTGTCGGGTCGCGTTCCGGCGCGCATCAGCGGCTCACGCCGGTCATGGATCATGCATGAGTGCGACAGCGAGTCGATCTGGGGCCCCTCGTGCCCAGGGGACGGCCTAGCTGGCGGACGCGCGGCGTATTGGCCGCGCGGATCGCGGCATGTCCGTGCGGTTGATGCCGCGACAGCGCCTCGAGGTTCGAGACGGGGCTGACTCCGTACGGTCCCTCGCTGTCGGACCGGAGAGCGCTACCCAGGTGCTTCGACCCGCCGCAATATCTCGTCCGCGACGCGCGCGACGGGTGCTGTGGCGTCGATGACAACGCCGGACCTTGGGATGTCTTCCTTGGTGCGGTGCAGCTTGAGGATGAACTCCTGCTCCTCCGGCTTACCGCCGGGCTCGTCCTCCGGTCGTGCGGCGAGCCGTCGCCGCAAGGTTTCCGCGTCGACGTCGAGGACAAAGACGCCGTCGAAGAGGTCGATGAACCTGGTCAAGTTCCGCGATCCGCCGCAGAAGAAGGTCAGTGGGTGGCTCTGGTCCGCCACGATGGCCCTCACGGCGACGACGTCCCAGACGTGGTTCTCGTGCGCCGCGGTGTCCGTCGGCTCGCCGGTCGCCGGATCGCCCTGCGACGATCGTCTCCGGGTCGACCATCAGCGCCGGCTGACCTGCCGGTGCGTCGTCCAGCCCCCTGGTCGCCGGCAGGCCGATAGGCCCACGGCGCGAAATCCGACGGCGCCCGGGCATCCCGGTGAGCGACAGGCATCACTGGCCGGGCGGATTTCAAGCCGTCGCGTTCGATGCCAGCGGCGGTCCTCGTGTGCCTCGCGCTCGTTCGATGTCGTCCCCGGCCGATGCCGGTCACCTTCAGACCGACGTCGGCGACGAGCCGGCAACCGCGCAAGTGCGCTCATTGGAGCGCTGACGGTCTGGTATCACGATCAACCTCGCCAGGCTCTCCCTTTGGCAAGCAACCAACTGCCGGCGAAAGCCGCGCCCGTCCCACGCCCGGAGGCCCGGCATGTTCGCTTCCCGTCCCCGCCAGCCCCGCACTGCACCCCCGTCGTCGTCCCGACAGGGCAAGGCCGTCGTCCTGGGGGGAAGCTTGACCGGGCTGCTCGCCGCTCACGTCCTCGCCCGGCACTTCGCCGACGTTGTGATCGTGGACCGTGACGCACTGGACGTCGATCTGGACCAGCCGCGTCGAGGCGTCCCCCAGGGGCGGCACACGCATGGCCTGCTGGTCGGGGGACTTCAGGCCATGGAGGACCTCCTGCCCGGCCTCACCAGCGGGCTCGTGGCCAGGGGCGGTCTCAGCGGTGACGTGGTGGCACGCGCCCGATGGCACCTCGGCGGCGGATCGCTGCGCCAGTTCACCTCCGGGCTGTCCGGAATGCTGGCCTCACGCACCCTGATCGAGTCAGAGGTCAGGCGAAGGGTCGTCGCCACGCCAGAGATCTCCCTGCTCGGTGGCCACGACATCGTCAGCCTGCTGGCCAGCAAGGACCGAAGCCAGGTGATCGGTGTCCAGGTGGCCCGGCGCGACACCCGGCCCCACCCCACCGGCGACGGTCCAGCCAGCATCGGCAGCCGAACCCTTGACGTCCTCGCCGACGTGGTGGTGGACGCGACCGGCCGGGGGTCGCGTGCGCCGGCCTGGCTCGCCGACCTTGGCTATCCCGCCCCGCCGGAAACGGTGGTCCCGGCCGACATCACCTACGTCACCCGGTTGTTCCACGCCCGGCAGGGTGTCCTTGATGAGCTGGACGCCGACGTGATCGGCACCAACCCGCCCGATCCGCGAGGCGGGGTAGCACTGCGCCAAGAGGCCGACCGTTGGACACTCACGCTGGCCGGGATGCACGGTCTGCGGCCACCCACTGAACTGGACCAGTTCATCGCCTACGCGGCCGACCTTCCCACCCCAGGCCTGGCGCAGATCGCCCGCGAGTGCTCACCGATCGGCGACGCCATGGTGTACAGGTTCCCGGCCAGCCGATGGCGTCGCTGGGAGAAGGTCTCCCGCAGGCCGCTCGGCCTGCTGATGATCGGCGACGCCGTGTGCTCGTTCAACCCCGTCTACGGCCAGGGGATGAGCTCCGCGGCTCAACAGGCGCTCGCCCTGGCCACCCTCCTCCAGGATGGCTCCCACGACCTGCCCCGCCTAGCCGCCAAGGTCTTCGCCCACGTCGTCGCCGTGCCCTGGGCGCTGGCCACCGGCAGCGACCGCCGCTACCCCGGTCAAGCACCCAAACGCCTCCCCGAGAAACTCCTCGACCGCTACCTCGACCGACTACTCCGGGTGGCACGTGGGTTTCCCCTCGTATCGTGGAGGCACCCTTTAAGAGGGAGGCCGCGAGATGGCCGAGACGAGGCGCAAGTTTGATCAAGAGTTCCGGGCTGGGGCGGTCCGGATCGTGCGGGAGACCGGCAAGCCGATCGCGCAGGTGGCCCGGGATCTGGGGCTCAAGGAGGGCACCCTGGGGAACTGGGTCGGGGCCGATCGGCGGGCCCGGGAGCGCGGCAACGGCGGCTTGAGTGAGAACGAGCGGGCCGAGCTGGTCCGGCTCCGCCGGGAGAACGCCGAGCTCCAGATGGAGCGCGACGTCTTAAAACGCTCAGTGGCTCTCTGGGTGAAGGAAGCGATGGGGCGGTGAGCCTGGCCGCGTTCATCGTGTCCCAGAGAGCCGAGCATGGCGTCCCGTACGCGACCTCCTGCCGGGCGCTGGGCCTCTCGCAGGCCTGGTTCTACAAGTGGCGGCACGGGGACGTCTCGCTGCGGCGGGCCCGCCGGGCGGCGTTGGACGCGGCGGTGGCCTACCTGTTCCGGCGCCGCAGCGGGCGCGACGGTTCCCCGCCGATCACCGCCGCGCTGCAGGACCTGGGGTGGCGGGTCAGCAAGAACACGGTCGCGGACTCGATGCGCCGCCAGGGTCTGGCCGCCCGGCCCAAGCGCAAGCGCCGCGGGTTGACCAAGGCCGACCGGCGCGCCCGGAAGGCCCCCGACCTGCTGAAACGAGACTTCGCCCCACCACCGGCGATCGATCAGCGGTGGGTGTCGGACCTGACCGAGATCCCCACCGACCAAGGCGTGCTGTATCTGGCTTCGATCTTGGACCTGAATTCCCGCCGCGCCGTGGGCTTCGCCCTGGGCGCCCATCACGACGCCGACCTGGCGGCCGCCGCCGTGCAGGTGGCGATCGCGGTCCGTGGTGGGGATGTGGCCGGGGTGGTCTTCCACACCGACCAGGGCGGGGAGTTCACCGGCGGGGAGCTGACTCGGGTGTGCGCCCGGGCCGGGATCACCCAGTCGATGGGCCGCACCGGGTCGGCGCTGGACAACGCGGTCAGCGAGTCATTCCACTCCACCTTGGAGTTCGAGCTGTTGTCCCGGAACAGGTTCGCCACCCACGCCCAGGCCCGCCGGGCGGTCCTCGCGTGGCTGGAGGAGTACAACACCATCCGCCTCCGCTCGACCAACGGCCTGGTCAGCCCGGTCGAATTCGAGCACGGCCGGCGCCGACCCGGCGCCAAGAGCTACGACCAGCTGCGTCGCCGGCGCTACCACGCGAACGCCCAGAAGAACGAGAAGAACGAGGCGGAGGCGGCTGCGCCGCCCGAAGCCCTCCTTGAGCCGCTGCGCGATCCTCACCGGCGTCGCGCAGTGTCCGGGCCCGCCCCTCCGGCCTCAAGGGCCGCTACCGCGGTCGCCGAGGCGACGGCCCTGCGGGCCGCCCTTGACCCCGGAGCCTCTACGGGTCCGGGCAGGCACCACCAACGGCAGGCCACAGCCTGCCGCCGCACACGCGCGACGCAACCAGACCAAGATCCTTAAGCACACAGAACTACAAGATCACACCAACCGGAGTCTCTACGGTTTGAGGGGATTGACACACGCACTGACGAGGACGTCGCACTGGCCTTCATCCACGTGCTCAACCTGCTGGCGACGCCGCCATCACTTCTCACGCCATCCATCGCCTACCACGTCCTGCGACCCACGCGCTCGACCGGACAGCCACGTCATGATGCCCCGTCACGACCGGTAGCCGGATAGGGGCTGTCCGGGAGTGCGCTATCGGCGGCAGAAGCGGATGTTCATGGTCGGCGGGATCACGTCGTGCCACGCTCGGACGGAGCTGTCGCGACGACAGGAGCCGAATGCCCGCGAAGAACATGCCGGTCGCCGAGGTCGAGGTCACTCACGACCTCGTCCTTCGCCTGCTGGCCACGCAGCACCCCGACCTCGCTGACCTGCCGCTGACGCCGCTCGCCGAGGGCTGGGACAATGTCATGCTGCGCCTCGGCGACGAGCTCGTCGTCCGTCTGCCACGCCGCACGGTCGCCGCGCCGCTCGTCGAGAACGAGCAGCAGTGGCTGCCCGTCGTCGCGCCCGGGCTGCCGCTGCCGGTCCCCGTGCCTGTGCGCGTCGGGGTGCCGGGCGAGGGGTATCCCTGGGCATGGAGCGTGCTGCCGCACCTGCCTGGGATGGCCGCCGCGACCACGCCCCCGTCCGATCCACAGGACGCCGCCGCCGCGCTGGGCGCCTTCCTCGGTGCGCTGCACGTTCCGGCGCCGCAGGACCACCCGGTCAACGGGCTGCGCGGCGTCCCGCTCGCCCACCGGGACGCGATCCTGCGCGACACGCTCGACCACCTCGACGTCGACGGGGATCGCCGACGCCGACACCGTGCTGCGCCTGTGGTCCGACGCGCTCGCGACTCCGATCTGGGACGGGCCATCGGTGTGGCTGCATGGCGACCTGCACCCCGGCAACCTGCTCGTGCACGCAGGCCGGCTCAGCGGGGTCGTCGACTTCGGCGACATCACCGCGGGCGACCCGGCGACCGACCTCTCGGTGGCGTGGATGCTACTGCCGCGCAGCGCCGACGACGCCTTCCGCGGCGCCTACGCCGCGCGGTCCGGCCGGAGCCTGGACGACGCGACCTGGCGGCGGGCCCGGGGCTGGGCGCTCGCCCTCTCGGTCGCTTTCGTCGGGCACTCCGTCGACAACCCGATGATCGCCGGCATCGGCCGCCGCACCCTGCACGCTGTCCTCGCCGACACAGCCCAGGCCGACACAGCTCAGCCCGAGACAGCCCGGGCTGACGCGTCCCAGCCCCACACCACGCCGTCACCGGTCGACCGATTGCCGCAGTAGAGAGCGATGGTTCCAACGATGAGCGGCAGAGTCGCGCGTCCCGCGCGGTCAGCGGCATGAGCGTATTGGCCGCGCGGATCGCGGCAGAACAGGATGCGACGGCCGATTCCCGTGGTCTCCTGATCAGGGGCGAGGAATGATCGAGATCTCGCTCAGGCACGCGCCCGGTGCCACGTCGAGGAGGCCGCCGACAGTCGCTGCCACGGCCTCGGGCGATAGGCAGGACTGCTCGTCGTAGGGTCTGCCGAAGTCGCGACGGACCCGTCGCAGCAGGGACGTGGCTGTGGCTCCGGGGTAGATCGTCGTCACGCTCACACCGCGGGCGGCCTCCTCCTCGCGCAGCGAGTCTGCCAGTTCTCGCAGCGCCGCCTTGCTGCCGACATAAGCCGACCATCGCGGGACCGAGCGCAGGCCGGGGGCCATGTTGAAGAAGACGACGCGTCCCCGGGCGGCTCTGATCGCCGGGAGCAGGAGCCGCGTCAACTCCGCGGGCCCGGCCACGTTTACCGCCAGGGTCCGGCGCCACAGATCGGCGTCGGCATCGCCGATGGACGCGACCTCGGCAACACCGGCACAGTGCACCAGGAGGTCGACGCAGGGCTCATCGGCAAGGACTGGGGGCAGCTCGTGCACAGGATCCGCAAGGTCCAGCACGACCGGAACAGCGCCGGACACCTCGCTGCAGAGCATTTCCAGCCCGGACCGCGAGCGTCCCAGGGCCCAGACCGCGTACCGCCGCTCCGCGAGCAGACGGACCACCGCCGCCCCGATCCCACCGCCGGCGCCCGTCACGACCGCAACCGCAGACACGACAACCGACGCTACCGCCCTCGGGGAAGGAAGTCCCTCGGTCGCTCTCCGTGAACAGCAGAAGTAGCAGCCTGGCGCGATCGGTGCGGCACGAGCGTAAGGGCCGCGCGGATCGCGGCATGAGCGTAAGGGCCGCGCTACTCGCGGCAGAAGCGGACGGACGCCTCGACCCTGGAATTCGGGCGGTTGGGTTCAGCTTGAGTTTCGCCGGTCGGGAATTCGGGCGGTTGGGTTCAGCTTGAGTTTCGCCGGTCGGGGTCGGTCAGGCGTTGGTCAGTCGTCAGTCGGTGATCTGGTTGGGTCCGGCGTAGAGGAGGAAGGTGCGGTCGATGCCTTGTGCGGCCGCCGACGACCACAACTAATGCGGGGGGCACCTCTCCTCAGCCGACGGCAACACGGTCAAGGAGGCGCATCAGCAGATCTGCAAGCATGACGACCTCACTGGCCTCGGTCGGATCGCCGTAATCGACCTGTCGATGGCTTGGTGGGTTCTTGAAGGTGCCGATCGCTCCCGCAAATAGCTCCATCATCCCTACGCGCTCACCCGCATCAAGATTTGTGCCTGCCAAAGGCCCTCCTTCAGGTTTGAAAGCAGTCCGCATGAGCTTGACACCCAGAAGCGAGTCCTCGGCCTTGGCCAGTTCACGTACCCTGATCTCGACCTCGCGCATTGCCGCGAACGCCGCGAGTTCGTATTCGCATATGAGGAACTGCGTGCGGACCTTGGCGAGGCGCTCGTGGAGATCTACGCCCAGGCGAGCCGCCGCGCGAGTGGCCGTGATCCCTTCGGAAAGAACACGCTGGCCAGCTCGTGTTACGAACATCGAGTGGGCGCTGCTTTGCCCCGGCTTGTCGCGAGCGATGAGACCTTGAACTACCAACCAGTTCATCGCTTCGGAGAGACACGCGAGCGCGGCTTGCCCCACCCCACGGTGCTGAGCGCCGTTCAGGAAGTTGTACGTGTTCCACTCACCGGCGTCGTGGCAGTGCGCAAGGACAAGGAGCGCAAGGCGGTCGATGGGCAGCCTCAGGATCTGATCGTCACTGAGTTTCGCCAGTTCGGTCATGTCCTCATCCTGCCCACAATCGCGACTACGGGTGGGCACTGCGCGACCAACGGCATCGTCGTGCGCTCAAGCGCCCGCGGCTGGCGGGCCGGCTCGGCTGCGGAGGAGAGCGTATTGGCCGCTCCGCGGCCTACTTCATCGTGAATCGACAAGGTCAGCGCCAATTGCTGACATGAACCAAGATCTGAGCGGGCAATCTTGGGTCAGTAGCTGAGCGCGTCATCGGCCCGTCCGTAGCGCAGACCGATCTCACGGAACTTGGCCAGAAGATCGAGGCCAAAATCAGTGGGCTCCCAGTACTGCACTTCAAGTGGGTTGCCCCGGACGTCGACATCGCCGGCGCTGAAGCCATTGATGGTGCGCTTCTCACTGATCAGTAGCCCGCCTGTCTCCAGGTCGGCGATGATTTTGGCCAGCGCTGGTCGGTTGGGTCGGGACGCCTCGCGTAGCTGGTCCCAGTCGAGCGGCTTCTTCTGGAGCATGGTCATAGGGCCTTCGCTCTCGACCTTGATCATCTGGGTTAGTAGGGCGAGGTGCGGTCGCTCGACCTTGTCCATGGCCTCAACGAGCAGGATTGCGTAGTCGATGGTCGCGCGGTCTTCTGTGACCAGTCCGTTGGCCACGGCATCGCTAAGAAGGACCAGCTTCTTGAGGGAGCGAGTGTGCTCGGCGGCGTCGCCAGCGGCGTACAGGAGGTAGACCAGGTCGGGGTCGGTTGCGGCGGCCGCGAGCGCGGTGTCTGGATCGCCCGTCTCAGCGAAAGCGCGGCTCAGGGTCAGCTGTCTGCGTACGCTCCGATTGTGTAGCTCCTGCTGGGCCAGAGGAAGCGCTCGCGCGAGGAGTGGAGCGGCAACGCCGCCGACAAACGCGCCCAAGAGCCCATCCGTAACCGTTCCGGACACGGCGCCGACGACCATCTCCACCGAGACGCCTGTGAACGGCGTCTGTATCTGCGCAACTTCTACCCCGTCGCGGTTGTCGAGCACGTGTCAAACCTACGCGCCCCGGGTCACGCGTACCCGTTGCCCGCCCGTCACAGGGCGTAGCCGCGAGCTCCCTTGGCACGGTCCTTGCGACTCCCCTGGCTTCGCGGCGCGTAAGGCTGCGCGGTCGGCGGCAGATGCGGATGTTCTGGTGGGGGCTATCGTCCAACGATGGAACCTTCGGCGCAGAGTCGGGGCCCCTACGCCCCCCGGACGGCCCCGATGGCCGAGGACCATCCGGTGGTGGATTGGCTGCTCCGGGGCGACCCGGCGATCCGCTGGCAGGTATTGCGTGACCTCGTCGATGCCCCCGAGGCTGAGATCGCGGCCGAGCGAGCGAGGGTGGAACGCGAGGGCTGGGGTGCTCGGCTGCTCGCGCTGCGAGCACCTGATGGGCAGTGGGCCGGCGGGGCCTGTTTCCCCGAGACCGCGGCGTTCGCTGCGGCGACCGCGCGGGCGCTGGCTGCCGGTCAGCCACCACCGCCGTTTCCGTCACCCGACCCGGCCAAGGACTCGGGAGGGGAACCGGGCCAGCCGTGGACCGCGACCTACCCGGTCCTGCTCGACCTTTGCCACCTGGGGGTGCCCCCGGAGGGTCCGGTGATGCAGGAGACCGCGCAGTTGGTTGGTCGCCCGCAACTGCCGCTGGGAGTACGACGGGTTGCCGTTCTTCGCCGGGGAGGCCGACTGCTGCATCAACGCCGGCACGATCCTGATCGGAACCTACCTGGGCGTCAACGTCGACACGGTGGTGCGGC
>JBAPWU010000489.1:0-3701 GCA_049283855.1 Kineosporiaceae bacterium | reverse complement strand
GTCCGTGGGCGCGGCGATCGCGGAGGTGGAGGCCCACCTGGCGCCGGTCGCCGCCCTGGTGAACGTCGCCGGCGTGAGCTCGCCGGTCCCCTTCCTCGAGCTGACCACGGCCGAGTGGGACCGTGTGGTCGACGTCAACCTGCGCGGCACCTACCTGGTGACCCGCCGGGTCATCCCGGGCATGGTGGAGCGCGGGTTCGGCCGGGTGGTCAGCGTGTCCTCGATCTCGGCCCAGCGCGGCGGCGGCACCTACTCCAAGGTGCCCTACAGCGCGGCGAAGGCCGCGATCATCGGACTCACCCGGGCACTGGCCCGGGAGATGGGCCAGCACGGGATCACGGTGAACTGCATCGCCCCCGGGCCCGTGGACACCGACATCATGGGCGGCACGCTGACCGAGGAGCGCAAGCGCGACCTGACGGTGGGGATGCCGGTGGGCCGGGTCGGCACCGTCGAGGAGGTCGCCGCCCTGCTGACCTTCCTGTGCGGCCCGGACGCCGGCTACATCACCGCCTCCACCTACGACATCAACGGGGGCCTCCAGGTCTCCTGACCTGCCGGCATCCGGCAGGGCTGCGAAGGGAGGGCCATGAGCCCCACGGCCCGGGAGCAGATCCGCACCGCGCACCAGGAGAGCGGCCGGCGGATCGCCGTCCTGGACGACGACCCGACCGGCTCCCAGGCGGTGCACGACGTGGCCCTGGTCTTCGACCTCGACCCGGCCGAGTACGCCGCCGGGCTGGCCGAACCCGGCGCCACCTGCTTCGTGCTGACCAACTCGCGCAGCCTGTCCGGGGAGGATGCCTACCGGCTCGTCCACCGCGTGGGGCGCGACCTGATGGAGCTGGGTGAGCGGCTGGGCGTGCCGATGTCCGTGGTCTCCCGCAGCGACTCCACGCTGCGCGGCCACCTGATCGCCGAGGTCCGGGCCCTGGACGCCGCCCGGAGGGAAGTGCTGGGCCGCGGTGTCGACGGGGTACTGCTCGTTCCCGCCTACCTCGAGGCGGGCCGGTTCACCACGGGCAACACCCATTGGGCGCGGGTCGGCGGTCACCCGGTCCCGGTCGGCCAGACGGAGTTCGCCCGGGATGCCGCCTTCGGCTACCGGTCCTCCGACCTGGTCGACTTCGTGGTCGAGCGGGGCCGCGGCACCATCGATCGGCACGAGGTTCACGCGCTCACCCTCGACGACATCCGCCTCGGCGGACCGGAGCGGGTGGCCCGGATCCTGGCGGACGTCGAGGGCGGGCGGTTCGTCGTGGTCAACGCGACGAGCTACGACGACCTGGAGACCGTCGTCCTCGGTCTGCTGGCCGCCGAGGCCGACGGGAAGGCCTTCCTGCACCGGACCGGCCCCTCGTTCGTCCGGGCCCTGGCCGGGCTCGGTCCCCGGGACCCGTTGACCGCGCACCAGATCTGGCCGGACGGGCGCCCGCCGGGGCATGGTCTGGTCGTGGTCGGCTCGCACGTCGACCTGACCACGCGCCAGGTCGCCGCGGCGCGGGGCCGCGGCGGCCTGGTCGCGCTGGAGCTGGACGTCGCCGCGATGGTCGATCCCGGCCTGCGGGAGGGGTATGTCGCCGCCGCGGCCCGGCAGGCCGGAGCCGCCCTCGCCCGATCCGACGTCCTGCTGGTCACCAGCCGGACCGTGCTGACCGCCGACGACCCGCCCGCCGGCCTGAGGCTGGCCCGCACCGTCTCGGCGGCCGTCGCGGACGTCGTCCGGGGCGTCCTGGACGCCCGGCCGCAGTGGATCGTGGCCAAGGGCGGGATCACCTCGCACGACGTCGCGGTCACCGGGCTCGGCATCCGCCGCGGCGTGGTCCTGGGCCAGCTGCTTCCGGGGCTGATCAGTGTCGTGCGACCGATCACCGCCCTGCCCGGGGCTCAGGGGGTGCCCTACATCGTGTTCGCGGGCAACGTCGGCGGCGAGGACGCCCTGGCGGACGTCGTGGACGTGCTGGGTGGCCGGTCATCGTGACGGCGCCGGCGCGCGTCAGGGGACCTGGTTCTGGAAGCGGGATCGCAGGTACAGGCGCTCCTGGGTGTCCAGGATGACGCTGGGCAGCCGGTCCAGGTGCCGGGCGATGCGGTGGGCCTCGCCGCGGCCGATGTAGGGAGCGATGGTCGCCGTGGCCCAGAACCCCCTGCGACCATCACGGCGGACAGGGCGACCACGATGGCGCCTCGCACCGGCTCGCGTCGCCCGAGCTGAACCTCGAGCCGCAGGGCGTAGACACACAGTGCCGCGCCGACCGAGAGCGAGAGAGCGGACGCCAGCGGCAGCGGAATCCATTCGCGCAGAGTCCCCTGCGCGAAGAGCAGGAGCAGGGCTGCGCCTGCCGCCACGGCAGCAAGCCCGAGCACCACTGCGATGCGGGTGAGCCGTCGTGCCCAGACCAGCCGGCGCCGGTCACGGCGAGGACCAGGATCGGCATCACCAGCGGTGTGGGGCTGCGCATCACGTAATCCCGGGTGCTCAGCCCGATCGTCGCCGCCGCTCTGATCAGTCGCTGGAGCTGGCCGGCGCCGGCCGGCTCGTCGGTGGCCATCGTGACCTCACCCGGCCGCGATCACGCTGCGGGTGCCGACGCGGTCGCCGCTATCGATGGCGACGGCGACGCCGAGGGCGAGGCCGTCACCATCTGCTCTCGAAGGCCTGGCGCGGAAGGGGTTCGCGGCATGCCTCCACGAAGGTCTCGCGGTACCGCTCGGCGGGGTAGGTGAGGCGCGTCGTCACGTCGTCGACGAAGCCCTGACCCTCTGTGTACGCATCGAGCAGGAGCCACGACCAACCCAGGCTGATACGTCGGCGGAAGGATGCCGGGACGGGCTCCCTGCGAAGACACCGGCACCCCCGGGTGCGGCACCTGTTCCGGGTTCGGCCCCGACGAGGCGACATGTCGCCGGTCGGCATGCCAGGGTCGGGGTATGACCTCACTGCGCGATGCCTCGATCCTGGTGGCCGGAGCCTCCGGCGGACTGGGTGCGCCGATCACCCAGCGCTTGGCCGAGGCCGGGGCCCGGCTCACCCTGCTCGGCCGGGAGCGCGCGCGGCTCGATGCGGTGGAGGTGGACGCTCAGGTGGTCACCGGGGATCTGCGCCGGCCCGAGACCGCCGAGCGCGCCGTGGCTGCGGCGGTGGCCCGCCACGGCGGCCTGGACGGCCTGGTCGTCGCCTCCGGGGTGGTCGCGTTCGGGCCGTTCGGCGAGCTGTCCGACGAGGCGCTGATCGAGGTGTTCGCGGTGAACACCCTGGCCCCGATCCGGTTGCTGAGGGCCGCGCTGCCCCACCTGCAGACTTCGGCCGCCGAGGGCCGCTCACCCTTCGTCGTGCAGCTCAGCGCGGTCGTCGCCGAACAGCCCACGGCGGGCATGGCCGCCTACTCGGCGTCGAAGGCGGCGCTCACGGCCTACGACGCCGCCGCGGCACGCGAACTGCGCCGGGGCGGGATCCGGCTGATCGACGCGCGTCCACCGCACATCGAGACCGGGCTGGCCGGCCGCCCGCTCGCCGGGGCAGCGCCCCGGTTGCCCCAGGGCCTCGACCCCGGGACTGTTGCGGCACGGGTGATCGCCGCGCTCGTCGACGGCGAGCGGGATCTTCCGAGCTCCGCCTTCGGCTGAGCTGCCTCGGGAGGCGTCAGACGGTCCCGGCGGCGTCGTCCGCCGGGGCCGGTGCGGTGAGCGTGGCCGTGCTG
>JBAPWU010000488.1:0-1939 GCA_049283855.1 Kineosporiaceae bacterium | reverse complement strand
CCGGGAGGCGACCGTGCTGCGGCTCAGCGCCCCGACGGAGATCGGCGACGCCGCCCTGGACGAGGCCGTGATCACCCGGCACCTGCTGCGCCGGGTCCCGGGCGCGGTCGCCACGGCGGTGAGCCTGCGCGACTTCCACCCCCGGGCCAAGCCGACGGTGCAGCTGCTCGACGAGCGCGGGGCCGTGGTCGCCTTCGCCAAGGTCGCCTCCGACCCGGCGACCGGGGATCGGGTGCTGACCGAGGCGGCCCTGCTCGACCAGCTCGGGCTCGGCCTGGACGGCGAGGCCTCACCGATCAGGCTGCCTCGGGTGCTCGACATGGGGCGGTGCGGCCCATTCGCCTACTCGGTGGTGCAGCCGTTGCCGGACGACGCACGCCGGGTCGGACAGGACCAGGATGCCCGGGTGCTCCGTGCGCTGGCCGCCTTCGGCGACGCGCTCGGACCACCGCGGCAGATGACCCTGGCGCAGACCTCGCTCTGGGGCGAGGTGATGGAGCGGGCGGCTGCCGGGCGCGAGGCACGAGGGACCCGGCCCGACCTGGTCGCGGGGCTGGACCGCCTGATCGCCACCGCGCAACGGCTCGACGCCGCCGCGATCGTGCCGGTCGGCTGCTACCACGGCGACTGGGTGCCGTGGAACATGGGCTGGTCCGGCGAGGTGCTGTGGGCCTGGGACCTGGAGTACGGCAGCGCTCAGGGCCCGCTGGGCCTGGATGCGCTGCGCTGGGTGTTCCAGACCCGGCACGTCACCGGCGGGGCCACCTTCACCGAGGCGGTGGCGGCGATGACCGCCGCCGCCGCGCACCTGCTCCCCGCCCTCGGCGTGGCGACCACGCTGACCACGACCCTGGTCCGGCTGCACGTGGTCGAGACGATGGCGACCGCGCTCGGGCTGCTCGCCGGTGGCCGGGGGCTGCCGCGGGGGCTCGACCCCGACGCGGTCGAGGTGATGCGGTCGCTGGAGGGCCCCCCGGGACCACCGCCGCAGCGCCGTCCCTGAGCGTCGGGCGGGCCCTCGCTCAAGCGCACCGCGGCAGATGTCGATGTGCCGCTATGGCCTCGACCCTGCCTCCCGCCCCCCGCTCCGGCGCCGACGACGCCCCCGGCGTCAGCGTGATCATCCCCACGGTGGACCGGGAGACGTTGCTGTTGCGGGCCATCCACGGCGTGACCGCGCAGGACTACCTCGGCCGGATCGAGATCGTCGTGGTGCGCGACGGCACGCCGTCGGCCGACGCCACGGCCGCCCTGGAACAGCGGATGGCCGAGGAGCTGCCGTCCTCGGTGGTGCTGCGCCAGGTGCCCAACACCCGCAGCACGGGCCTGCCCGGAGCGCGCAACAGCGGCGTCCTGGCCGCCACGCACGACCTGGTCGCCTTCTGCGACGACGATGACGAGTGGCTGCCGGCCAAGCTGTCCACGCAGGTCCCGATGATCACTCGAACCCCGTCGGCCTCGATGGTGGCCACCGGGGTCGCCGTGGTCACCCACGGCGTCGAGACCGCCCGGCCCGGTCCGCTGCGCCCGACCACCCTCGAGGACCTGCTCACCCGCCGGATCATGGAGCTGCACCCCTCGACGTTCCTGATCCGCCGCGCGGACCTGCTCGGGGCGATCGGCCTGGTCGACGAGGACCTGCCCGGCGGCTACGCCGAGGACTACGACCTGCTGCTGCGCGCCGCCGCCGTCGGCCCGGTGCTGTCGGTGCCGCGCCCGCTGGTGCGCGTGCACTGGCACGGGTCCTCGTACTACTTCTCCAAGTGGCAGATGATCTACGACAGCCTGGACGCGCTCCTGGCCAAGCACCCTCAGTTCGCCAGCGTGCCCCGCGGGCGGGCCCGGATCCGCGGCCAGCAGGCTATCGCCCTGGCCGCGATGGGCCGGCGCCGCGAGGCCCTCGGCACCGCGCTGGACACCGCGCGGCTGAGCCACGGGG
>JBAPWU010000487.1:0-3874 GCA_049283855.1 Kineosporiaceae bacterium | reverse complement strand
GCGTATGGCCGCGCTACTCGCGGCAGAAGCGTATGGCCGCGCTACTCGCGGCAGAAGCGTATGGCCGCGCTACTCGCGGCAGAAGCGTATGGCCGCGCTACTCGCGGCAGGAGCGCGCGTTGCCGGCGTCGTGTTCGAGGCCGAACTACGCTGGTGGTCATGGCACCGCGGGAGAGAGCGCTGCGCCTGTACGGCGCCCCCAGCGACCAAGTCCCGCTGGCGTGGTCGTGGGTGGAGGAACAGCTCGAGACGGCCGGTACCTATTGGCTGGTGGCCCCGACCCCGGGCCATCCTCACCCTCGCCCGGTCTGGGGGCTCTGGCACGGCCAGCGGCTGCACCTGAGCGTCGGCAGCCCGACCCTGTTGCGCGCCGTCGACCGAGAGCCAGCGGTCACCGTGCACCTGGACAGCGGCACCGACGTCGTACTCGTCGAAGGGACGATCAGTCCCACCGCCCAGGACGGGACATCCTCCTCGGTGATCGAGGCCTACAACACCAAGTACGACTGGGACTACCAGGCCGCCCAGTACGGCGAGCTCATCGTCGTACAACCTCTGCGGGTGCTGGCCTGGCGAACTGCCGGCTGGGCCGGGCGCGACAGCTTCCAGGCCACCGGCGGCTGGGACTTCGACCGTCCGCAGTGACCATCCGCACCCATCGACAGCCTTCACGCTCACAGCCCCGATCGAACTGACAGCGGCACGAGCGTAAGGCCGCGCTCCTCGCTGATGACCGGGCGGGGCTGACGCCGCGCCATAGCGGACGCCAGGAACCTGGTTGTCGTGGCCGGTGGCGGGCCACAATGACCAGGTCAGGCGAAGATGAAGAGGCAAAGGGGCAACCGGTGGAGCAGTTCACCGTCGTGGTTGGCGCCGGCTCGTACAGAGCCCAAGACGACCGAGCGGTCCGCTTTCCCCACCGGTGGACCCGGGAAGGCGTCACCGTCCAGGCTGACTTCACCGGCGCCCATCTGTTACACCTGGCTGCAGCTGGGTGCGTCCTCAACGACGTCTACCGGGAGGCCGTCGAACTCGGTATCCGGATCGACGGGGTGCGCGTCGAGGCCGAAGGAGGCTTCGACACCGACACCTGGGTATCCCGCGGGATCGACTACCGGGTCGACCTGGACTCACCTGCCTCCGCGCGGGAACTCGCCAGGCTGCTGGACCGTGTCGACGACGTCGCCGAGATCCCCCGCGCGATCCGCGCCGGGACGACGGTGCGCAGGAGCTGACCCGCTCGACCGCTCCGAGACCCTTCGCCCCAATCGACGTTCCCAGTGCTGGGAAGCAGCCGGTGATACCCGCCCATCAAGCGCTACGCGGCATGAGCGTATTGGCCGCGCGGATCGCGGCAGAAGAGTGCGTTCTCGGCGAGGAGCGAAGGCGGGATTGTGTGTCACGGCTTGCGTGAGCAGATGGCTGCGCTGTTCACGGCGTAGGCCGACGGCTGCGCAGCAACTCGACATCGTCATCGCCTCCCCGGTCACCATGTCGGTGGACGCGGTTGCCAGGTACCGCAGTGAAGGCCTCTCGTTCGGCCGACCGCGGGGCTTGATGCAGACGGCCGACCGGAGCAGAGTGATCGCATGTCAACCACGGTCCCGGTCAGTGATGAGCGGTTGTTCGACGTCATGTACCACTGCCGCGCCATTCGTCGGTTCACCAAGGAACCAGTTCCGGAAGAGCTCCTTGTGCAACTTGTTGACGCCGCCCTTCATGGGCCGAGCGCTAGCAACGCACAGAACTGGGCTTTCGTCATCGTGCGAGACGTCGCGCAGAAGCGCCTGTTGAAGGCGGTGTGGCAGCGGGCGTGGGCCTTCTACCGCGCCAGCGTCGGGGCCAGCTTGTTGCGTCCGGGTGAGGACCCAGCCAGCCGCGAGCGGGTGCTGCGCGGGGCGGATGACCTCGTCGACCACCTCGAGGACGTCCCTGCCCTGATCTTCGTTGGTGTCCTGCGCGATGCCGACGCCGAGCGCAGGCTGCTGTCACCCGGGATCCTGGTTAAGTACCTCGGTATCGGCGGGGCCACGAGGTTCCTCGGCTCGGGCCAGAAGATCGGCGCGCTGGCCAAGGGTTCCACCGCCTATCCCGCCGTCCAGAACATGTTGCTCGCCGCGCGCGCCCTTGGCCTCGGGGCGGTCATGACAACGCAGCACTTCTTCGTCCCCGGCGAGTTCGAAAAGGTGCTCGGACTGCCGAAGTCGTTCACGCTGGCCGCCATCGTGCCAGTGGGGTGGCCCGCGGAGAGATTCGGGCCGACGCGACGGCCCGAACCTCGCTCTGTGATCTCATGGGACCGCTGGGGGCCCGCCCACGAGTGAAGGTGCAGCAACTACCTGGTGATTGACCAGAAACGATGGTGGGCTCGTTGCTCAACCACCCCGCCCCGAGCGGCGTATGCCGCAAAGCGATGAGCGTATGGCCGCGCGGATCGCGGCAGATGAGTTCGTGCCAGGAGCCGCTGAATCGCCCGTCTTCACCGTTTGCCTGGAGCTCCACGTTCCCACCAGTCGTGCGGTGGCTGCTCCCGGATCATCGCCGCTGCAACCTCCACCTGGAGGTAGTTGCAGAACTTCCACAGCTCCTTCGCCGCCCGAGAGTACTGAAAGAGAACTTGATCGACGTCGAACGCATCAAGCTCGCCGGCACGGTAACGATCTACGGCCTCCCCGACGCGGGCGACAAGTTCCCCCAGCCGTGCGTGGTGGTAATCCGCGACCACCACGCGCGCCGCTCGTCGCTCCGACTTACCGGACACGAGTACGAGGCTACTCAGGTATCGGGCCGCAGCGTCATGATCGGGCGCTGCAGCGGAGAATGCGGTGCGACAGGGGCTCGAGACGAGAAGGAGAAGTCCATGGCCACCTTTGGTCGATCCGACGACCTCCAAGAAGCGCAGTTCCGCGACGCGGACCTGCGTGGCGCCCGGTTCATCGATGCGGACCTGTCGGGCGTGGTGATGCGCGGGGTTGAGTTGCGCGGGGCGGACATCGACTCGCCCTGGCTCTGCGAGGGCGACAACGCCCTGCGCGTCAACGGCATCGACGTGATCCCCTTCGTCGAGGCCGAACTCAACCGCCGCTTCCCGGGCCGCGCGGACCGCCGCGCCGCAGATCCGGAGGGCCTGCGTGCGGCCTGGACCGCACTGGAACACAGCTGGGCGGCTACCCTCGGGCGTGCCGCGGGGATGCCGTCCGGCACGGTCGATCTCTCGGTCGGTAGCGAGTGGTCGTTCACGCAGACCCTGCGGCACTTGGTCCTGGCAACCGACATGTGGTTGGGCCGGGCTGTCCTGGGGATCAAGCAGCCATTCCACCCCCTCGGACTGCCGTACACCGGCGCCCAGGACGACGGCTGGGACATGTCGGTCTTCGCTACCGACACACCGTCGTACGCCGAGGTACTCGAGACTCGAGCGGGCCGCGTCACGATGGTGCGCGACTTCCTGGCCGACGTCACCTCGGACGAGCTGGCCGCGATCCGCAAGAACCCCCACGATCCCGACCACCAGGAGACCACCCTCTCGTGCATACACACGATCCTCGAGGAGGAGTGGGAGCACCACCGCTACGCCGTCCGCGACCTCGAAGCGATCGAGGCGAGATCCACTGCGTGAGCGGGTGCCCGCCGAGTAGACAAACCGGCAGCCCGCTCCGCCTCCGCGGCCCGGTCACGCGATGAGCCGGATCGCGGCAAGAGCGGGTGTTCCGGCTGTGGCTGGGGACGCTATGGCTATTCGTGCATGGAGGGTTATGCGAAACCATCGGTGAGGCTGAAGAAGAAGAGCCCGATGGCGGCTCGGAAGGATGTTTCCCAGGTTGTGATCGGGCGGCGGTAGTCGGTGTGCAGGATTCTCCAGTTCTTCAGGTGG
>JBAPWU010000486.1:0-6987 GCA_049283855.1 Kineosporiaceae bacterium | reverse complement strand
CCCACCACCGGCGTTCCACTGCCAGCCCGTCGACGAGGGGGCCACACATGCTGGTCTACGTACTGCGGCGCCTGGCGCTCGCGCTGGTCACGCTCCTGCTCCTGTCCCTGATCGTGTTCGCGATCGCCAACGTGCTCCCCCAGAACGTCGGACGCGCCATCCTCGGGCCGTTCGCCTCGGTGGAGGCGGTGGCCGAGCTGAACCGTCAGCTCGGCACCGACAAGCCCCTGGTGGTGCAGTACCTGCGGCTCCTGCGCGGGATCGTCACCTTCGACTTCGGCACGTCGTACCAGAGCGGTCAGCCGGTGCGTGAGCTGATCGCGACGACCCTGGCCAACTCCTCGAAGCTGGCCATCCTGGCGCTGAGCCTGACCGTGCCGCTCGGCGTGGTCGGTGGGGTGTTCGCGGCGCTGCGCAGGGGACGGCTCGCCGACCGGGTGATCGTCACCCTCGGCCTGGCCGGCTCGGCCATCCCCGAGTTCGTCACCAGCACGTTCATGATCTTCCTGCTCGGGCTGAAGCTCAACGTGCTGCCGGTGCTGGCCACGTGGCCGGAGGGCTCTTCGCTGGGAACGCAGCTCTACTACCTGCTGATGCCGGCCCTGTCCCTGGTCCTGGTCTACTTCGGCTACATCGCCCGGATGGCGCGGGCCGGCACGATCACCGCTCTGGAGGCCGACTACACCCGGACGGCGACCATGAAGGGCCTGTCCAAGGTCGCCGTCCTGCGCCGGCACGTGCTGCGCAACGCGCTGCTGCCCACCATCTCGGTGATCGCCACTCAGACCGGGTACCTGTTCGGCGGCCTGCTCGCGGTGGAGCTCATCTTCAACGTCAACGGCGTCGGCCGGCTCCTGGTCACCGCCGCCAAGGCCAAGGACCTGCCGGTGCTCTCCGCCGGCGTGCTGGTGATCGGCGTGATCTACATGATCGCCACACTGCTCGCCGACCTGCTGATCTCCTGGCTCAACCCGCGAATCCGCTTGGGGGCACAATGACGGGCCAATCGCCGCTGCAGGGACCGGACCCGGCCGAGAGCGGGCCGAGCCCGCGGCACACCGAACCGTCCGCCCCCGAGATGCCCGAGGCCATGCGCGGGATGGTCGACAGCACGCTCTACGAACAGATGATCGTCCCGGCCGGCCCGGCCATGTCGGCCTCCGCGGTCGCCCTGACCGCACGCAAGACCGCGCGGCGGGAGACGTTCAGACTGCTGCTGCGCCGTCCGGAGTTCGTGATCGGGAACGTGATCATCCTGTTCTGGATCGTCTGTGCCGTCGGCGGCCAAGCGGTCGCACCCAAGGACGCCTTCACCGGCGACCCGTTCGCCACCCATGCCGCGCCCGGGGCCGGCCACCTGCTGGGCACTGACCGGCTGGGCCGCGACGTGCTCTCCCGAGTGATCATCGGCGCCCGGGACGTGCTGCTCGTGGCACCGATCTCCGCGGTGATCGGGGTGGGGGTGGGCACGCTGCTCGGCCTGGTGATGGGCTACTTCCGCGGCCCGACCGACGACATCCTCAGCCGGATCGTCGAGGCCTTCCTCTCCCTGCCGGTCGCCGTGGTCGGCCTGCTCGCCCTGGTGGTGCTGGGGCCCTCCAAGCTCACCGTGATCGCCGTGGTCGGGCTGCTGTTCGCCCCGATCGTGGCCCGCACCGTGCGGGCCGCGGTGATGGCCGAGCGCGAGCTCGACTACGTGCAGGCCGCCCGCCTGCAGGGCGAGTCGCCCACGTACATCATGCTGCGCGAGATCCTGCCCAACGTCACCGGACCGATCGTCGTCGAACTGACCGTCCGGATCGGCTACGCGATCTTCACCATCGCCACCCTGTCCTTCCTCGGGGTGGGCATCCAGCCGCCGTCCCCGGACTGGGGCCTGATGATCTCCGAGGAGTACTCGCAGATCATCAACGGCTACTGGTGGCCGGTGGTGTACCCGTCGCTGGCCATCGCCAGCCTCGTGGTGGCGGTCAACCTGGTCGCCGACTCGCTGCAGGGGGTGCTGTCCCGATGAGCGAGGAGCTGACACCGGCCCTGCAGGTCGAGGACCTGACGGTCGACTTCCTGGTCCGCGGAATCCCGCGCCGCGTGCTGCGGGGGGTGTCCTTCACCGTGGCGCCCGGGGAGTCCTACGGCCTGGTCGGTGAGTCCGGGTGCGGCAAGTCGACCACCGCCTACGCCGCGCTCGGCCTGCTCGCGGACAACGGCCGGGTCGAGAGCGGCCGGGCCCTGATCGCCGGCCAGGACGTGACCGCCATGTCCGCCTCCGCCCTACAGCAGGTGCGGATGCGTGACGTCTCGATGGTCTACCAGGACCCGGGCGCCGCGCTGAACCCGACCCTGCGGATCGGCACCCAGGTGGCCGAGGCGTTCTCGGTGCTCGGGGCGAGCAGGGCCGAGGCCAAGGACCGGGCGATGGAGGCCCTGCGCCGGGTGCGGATCTCCGACCCGCGCGGGGTGATGGACCGCTACCCGCACCAGCTCTCCGGCGGCATGCAGCAGCGGGTCGTGATCGCGATGGCGCTGGCCAACGACCCCAAACTGCTCGTCCTGGACGAGCCGACCACCGGCCTGGACGCCACGGTCGAGGCGGAGGTGCTCGACCTGGTCGAGTCGCTGCGGGCCGACACCGGCGCCGCGGTGCTGCTGATCGCGCACAACCTCGGCGTGATCCGCCGGATCTGCGACCGGGTCGGAGTGATGTACGCGGGCCAGGTGGTCGAGCAGGGCGCGGCCGGTGACGTCTTCGACTCCCCCTCCCACCCCTACACGGTCGGCCTGCTGCGCTGTCTGCCCCGGCACGGCGCGCGCAAGCGCGATCGGCGGCTGGAGACCATCCCGGGGTTCCTGCCCCAGATCGGCGAGGACCTGCCGGCGTGCGTGTTCGTCGACCGGTGCCGCCTGGCGACGGACCTGTGCCGCACCGACGCCCCGCCGGTGGTGCAGGCGGGCACCCGGTTCGCCCGGTGCCACCACATCGACCGGATCGGGGAGCTGGCCCAGGCCGGCGCCGTCGACACCGCGACACTGGACCAGGCTGTCGAGCGCGAGACGATCCTGCGGCTGTCGGACGTCGATGTGACCTTCCGGCAGAACCGCAAGGAGATCCGCGCGCTGGTCGGGATCGAGCTCGACCTGCGGGCCGGGGAGACCCTCGGCCTGGTCGGTGAATCCGGTTCGGGGAAGACCACGCTGGCCAAGGCCATCCTCGGCATCCAGCCCGCCGACCCCGGCGGCCAGGTGGTGCTGGACGGCACCGTGCTGCAGGGCTCGACCCGGCGTCGCCCGCAGTCGGCGCGTCGTGCGATCCAGATCATCTTCCAGAACCCCGACTCCGCCCTGAACCGGGGGCACTCGGTGCGCGCCATCCTGTCCCGTGCCCTGGCCAAGCTCGCCGGGATCACCGGCGAGGAGGCGGAGGAGCGCCTCGACGTCCTGATCGCGCATGTCCGGCTCACCCCGCGCCACCTCGACCTCAAGCCGCGCCAGCTCTCCGGCGGCCTGAAGCAGCGGGTGGCGATCGGGCGGGCCTTCGCCGGCGGCCCGCGGATCGTGGTCTGCGACGAGCCCACCAGCGCCCTCGACGTCTCGGTGCAGGCGGCGATCCTCAACCTCCTCGCCGACCTGCAGCGGGACGAGAACTCGAGCTACGTCTTCATCTCCCACGACCTCGGCGTGGTGCGCTACCTGTCCGACCGGATCGCGGTGCTCTACCTGGGCCGGATCATGGAGGTCGGCCCCGCCGAGCAGGTGTTCGCCGGGCCGCACCACCCCTACACGGAGGCGCTGCTCTCCGCGGTTCCCAGCGTGGACGGCGCCCCCGAGTCGCGGATCCGGCTGGACGGCGAGATCCCCAGCGCCGCCGACCCACCCTCCGGGTGCGTGTTCCACACCCGTTGCCCGCGCCGGATCGAGGGTTTGTGCGAGGTCACCACGCCCCCCCTGGTCGAGGTCGAGCCGGGGCACCGGATGGCCTGCCACATCCCGATCGAGGAGTTGCGGCGCCTCCAGGCTCCCGCTCCCGCGCAGGCCTCGTGAGGGACTCGGAGGGCACACCGTGACCGCCGCGGCCGCCTCGCGGGAGAACCAGTCGGTGCGCAAGGCGGCCGCGCTGCTGCGGGCGGCGGCGGACGTCGGGACCGGGGCCACGGTGTCGGCTCTGGCGCGGGCGGCCGACCTGCCCCGGGCGACGGCGCTTCGCATGATCGAATCGCTGGTCGCCGAACGGCTGCTCGCCCGGCTGCCCGACGACCGGATCGTGATCGGCCCGGGCCTGCACGCCCTGGCCCGGACGACGAACCTGGTCGAGCTGCTGCTGCACGCCGCCCAGGGCCACCTCGAGGCACTCGCCGCGCAGGTGCAGGAATCGGCCACGCTCACCGTGGCGATGCCGGACGGGTCGCTCTCCCTGGTCCGCCAGGTCGACGGACCACACATGATCGGGCTGAGCAACTGGGTCGGGCGGCCGTTCGCCCTGCACACCTCCAGCAGCGGGAAGCTGGCCCTGGCTCACGCCGAGCCCGCACGGCTGGAGGCATTCCTGCGCTCACCGCTGGAGAGGGCCGCCTCGCGCACCATCACCGACCCCGACGCCCTGCGCTCGGAGTTGGCCCGGATCCGGGCGGCGGGCTGGTCGCAGATCGAGGACGAGATCGAGGACGGGCTGGCGGCGATGTCGGTCGGCATCGTGGTGCATCGCGCCCTGGTCGGCAGTGTCAACATCTCCGGCCCCAGCTCCCGGCTCGACGCGGCGGCCCGCCTGGCCGCCCTTCCGGCGTTGCGGGCGACCTGCGCCGCGATCGAGGCCCGTCTCGGTTGATCCCGGCGCCCTGTCCGGGCCGGCGGCCACAGGGTCCGAAGTGGCGCCCACGGTGACCGAGCGGGCTCACCCGGCCGCTGGAAGCCGGTGCACTGCGAGGGCCGTGCCCGGGGCACTGCGAGGGCCGTGCCCGGGGCACTGCGAGGGCGGTGCCCGGGCACTGCGAGGCCGGTACACACTGCGAGGGCGGTGCCCGGGGCACTGCGAGGCCGGGGCACTGCGAGGCGCTGTGCACTGCCCCAGCTCCAGGGGCAATGCACAGCGCCCGAAACGCGCACCCTCAACCGGCGAGCGGACTCCGGACCCGGCGACCGAGCACAGCGTCAGTCGCCGAGCACAGCGTCAGTCGCCGAGCACAGCGTCAGTCACCGAGCACAGCGTCAGTCGCCGAGCTCGGCGCGGCGACGGTCGACGAAGGCCTGCAGCTCGGCCCGCACCGCGTCGTCCATGGGGGGCGGCTGGTAGCCCTCGATCGCCGTCCGCCAGATCTCCCCCGCCCGGGTCGTGGCGTCGCGGGCGCCTTTGCTGACCCAGCGTTCGAAGTTCTCGGTCGAGGAGAGCAACGGCCGGTAGAAGCAGGTGCGGAACCGGGTCATGGTGTGCTCGGCACCGAGGAAGTGACCGCCGTGGCGCACCTCGTCGTGCGCCTCGAAGGCCAGGGCCTCCTCGTCGACCACCAGCGGGGTGAACTGCTCGCGCAGCACCCGCAGCATCTCGACGTCCACCACCAGCTTGTCGGGTGAGGAGACCAGACCCGATTCGAGCCACCCGGCCGCCTGGACGACGAGGTTGGCCCCGGCCATGAAGGCGGCCTTGAGGGTGTTGAACGACTCGTAGGCCGCCTGCGCGTCGACGGTCTGGCTCGCGGTGAGCCCTCCCCCGCCCGCCCGCCACGGAAGGTGGTAGCGCCGGGCGATCTGGCCCGAGGCGTACAGGCCCTGGGCCGATTCGGGTCCGCCGAAGCTCGGCGATCCTGACTGCATGTCGATGGTGGACAGGAACGACCCCATCACCGCCGGCGTCCCGGGGCGCACCAGCTGGATCAGCGCGAGCCCGGCCAGCGCCTCCGCCGTCTGCTGAGCCAGGGCCGCGACGACGCTCACCGGCGCCATCGCGCCCATCAGCAGGAACGGCGTGACCACCACGGCCTGCCCGGCGGCGGCGTAGACCAGCAGCGCCTCGAGCATCCGGTCGTCGTAGCGCAGCGGGGAGTTGACGTTGACGATCGTCATCACCGACGCCGTGGGGCGCCCGTCGGCGTCCGGCGGCTCGGCGATCGGGGTGCCGGGGTGGAGCAGTTCGGTCATCGCGACGCAGTCCTGCGCGTTCGCGGTGGACAGGGCCGAGCCGAAGACCGGCTTGTCGGTGTGGGTCAGCGCGGCCAGCATCATGTCGAGGTGCCGGGAGTCCAACGGCCGGTCGTTGGCCTCGATCACCGGCATGGTGCACAGGTCGAGCTGCGGGAAATGTTGCACCAGCTTGGCCATCAGCTCGTAGTCGGCCAGGGTGCCGTCGCGCCGCTCGTCGCCGACCCGGAAGAACGGCGGGCCGGAGACGGCGGCGAAGACCATGTGGTCGCCCCCGAGGATGAGCGAGTGCTCGGGGTTGCGCGCGCGCAGGTGGAACTCGCGCGGAGTCTTGGCCACCTGGTCGAGCACGAACTGCGGGTCGAGATGGACGACGGAGCCCTCCACCCGCTGCCCGGCCTCGCGGAACAGGGCGAGGGCTTCCTCATGCAGGAACTCGATGCCGATCTCGCTGACGATCCGCTGCCAGCCGCGCTCGATGGTCTCCAGCCCTGCCGGAGAGAGGATCTCGTAGTGCGGCATCTCGTTGCGGAACATTGGCACATGCTCACTATGTGGCGACCAATAGTCAATATGTGAACGTCCCATGGGTCAGAGGGCGGACTGGAGGAGGGCCTCGACCTCGGGGTGGGTGGGGGTGCGAGGGCTGTTGGCGGTGACGACGTCCTCGACGGCGCCTCGGGCGACCCGGTCCACCGTGCCGGCGGTCAGACCCAGGGCGCTCAGGCGGACGCGGACGCCGATCGCCTCCGCCAGCTCGCGGGAGGCCGCGATCGGATCGGCCACGCCCATCGCCAGGGCGACGGTCCGGTAGGCGGCCCGGGCTGCGTCGTCGGGGCCGTCGGCGCAGAACTGCATCAC
>JBAPWU010000485.1:0-1981 GCA_049283855.1 Kineosporiaceae bacterium | reverse complement strand
GCCGACGGGGCGACCTACCCGGACACCGACCTCGGCGCCGCCCTGCGCGACGTCGCCCGGCTGATCAAGGCGCAGGTCGGGCTGGGGATCGCCTGCGTCGACCACGGCGACTGGGACTTCCACGCGGGGATGGGCACCGTCGACTCGGGCCGGCTCACCGGCAAGCTCGCCGAACTCGCGGGATCCCTGGCGGCCCTGGCCACCGATCTCGGCCCCCAGCGGATGGCCGGGATCACCGTGGTGACCCTGTCGGAGTCCGGGCGCCGGGTGGCCGAGAACGGCTCGCCGCGGTGTTCCCCGGGCTGAGGGGTACCCCGCTCGGCGTCGTCCGGGTCAAGGGATGATCTCGGTGGCACCGATCGCGCGGAATCGGGCCAGCCGCAGCGCATATCGTTCGGCCGGGTCCTGGTCGAGCAGTTCGACCAGCTCGTGCTGCAGGACCTGCCCGAGCCGCTGGCAGAAGGCCTCGGGCTCGTCGGCGGCATCCGGGTGCTCGGGCACGATCCGGTCGACGATCCCGTGGCGCCACAGGTCCAGCGAGCGCACTCCTTGCGCTGCCGCCATCTGCGGGGCATGACCGAGGTCCCGGTAGATGATCGCGCTCGCCCCCTCCGGGGGCAGGGGTGAGAGCCAGCCGTGCTGGGCGGCGATCACCCGATCGGCCGGGACCAGCGCCAGTGCCCCCCCGCCGGTGCCCTGGCCGAGCAGCACCGAGACCGTCGGCGCCGAGAGGGTGACCAGCTCGGCCAGGCTGCGCGCGATCTCGCCCGCCATGCCCCCCTCCTCGGCCGCCTGGGACAGTGCCGCGCCCGGGGTGTCGATCACGGTGACCAGGGGCAGGCCGAGGTCGCGCGCCAGCCGCATCCCGCGGCGGGCCTCACGCAGTGCGGCGGGTCCCAGCGGCGACTCGGTGGTCTGCCCCCTTCGGTCCTGGCCCAGCAGAACGCACCCGGCGCCGCCGAAGCGGGCCAGGGCCAGCAGCATGCCCGGGTCGTTCTCCCCCTCGCCGGTTCCGTTGAGGGGCACCACGTGTGTGGCGGCGTACCGCAGCAGCCGGCGCAGCCCGGGTCGGTCCTCGCGCCGGGACCGGGTGATCGACTCCCAGGCCGGCGTGTCCGGCAGGTCCTCGGCCGGGATCACCGCGGCCGGCGGATGGCCCTCGCGCGGCGACATCAGCACGGTCAGCGTGCGGTCGGCGATCGGAGCCAGCTCCTCGGGAGGCAGCACGGCGTCGATCAGCCCGCGCGCATACAGGTTCTCGGCCACCTGGACCCCGGGCGGGAACTCCCGGCCCGACAGCGCCCGGTAGACCCTCGGCCCGAGGAAGCCGATCAGCGCCCCGGGCTCGGCCACCGTGACGTGTCCGAGCGAGCCCCACGAGGCCAGCACCCCGCCGGTCGTCGGGTGGCGCAGGTAGACCAGGTACGGCAGCCCGGCGGCCTTGTGGGCGGCGATCGCCGCCGAGATCTTGACCATCTGCAGGAAGGCGACCGTGCCCTCCTGCATCCGTGTTCCGCCCGAGACCGGCGCCGCCAGCAGGGGCAGGCCCTCGGCGGTCGCCCGCTCCACGGCGGTGACCAGCCGTTCGGCCGCCGCGACCCCGATCGAGCCGGCGAGGAAGCCGAACTCGCAGGCCACCACCGCCACCCGCCGTCCGCGCAGGCGGCCCTCGCCGGTCACCACCGACTCGTCGACGCCGCTGCGCCATCGGGCCTGCTCCAGTTCCGCGGCATAGGCCTGGTCGGCGGCCACGTGGACCACCGGGCCGTCCCAGCGGGTGAACGAGCCGGAGTCGAGCACCAGGGAGAGCAGAGCGAGCGCGCCGAGTCGATCAGGCATCCTTCAGGACTACAGGGCACCTGCCGCCCGCGGGAAGGTCGCCGGATGCGAGGCTGGGCACATGCCACCTCGCCGCCGCACCCCGGTGGAGGTCGGCCGGGACGCCGTCCGGGCCTGGGCCGCCGACCCGCCGGGCACGCAC
>JBAPWU010000484.1:0-15617 GCA_049283855.1 Kineosporiaceae bacterium | reverse complement strand
GATCCCAGCACCGCGGACGGGACCGGCTGCAGGGTCGGTTGCGGGGGCAGCGGGGACGCGGTGGGGAACGGCTGGTCGGTGGGCAGCGGCAGGCCCGACGGGTCCACCGAGGGCGGCAGGCCCGGGTCGACGCTCGGCTGCCCCGACGGGGTGGGCTGCTCGGTCGGGGTCGGCTTCGGCGGCGGCGCCGGGTTGACCAGTTCGCCGCCGTAGGCCGGCTCAGGCAGCTGCTGGACCTCCACGCCGTCCAGCGCCGCCTTCATGTACGTGGTCCAGACCCGGACCGGGAAGGAGCCACCGGTGATCTCGCGGCCCGCGTACGGCCCCCAGCCCGTCAGCTCACCCTCGCCGCCGCCCTCCTTGAGCACGTTGAACATGGCCACCGCGGTGGCGTACTGCGGGGTGAAGCCACAGAACCAGGCGGACTTGTTGCTGCTCGAGGTCCCCGTCTTGCCGGCCGCCGGCCGGCCCAGGTTCTGCGCGTACTCACCGCTGCCCCGCCGGATCACCTGCTGCATCGCGTAGCTGGCGTCGGCCATCACCGACGGCTCGAAGACCTGTGTCGGCTTCGGCTTGTAGGTGTAGACGACGCTCTTGTCGTCGATCCTGTGGATCGAGGCGATCATGTACGGGTCGGCGTGCTTGCCCTGGGCGGCGATGGTCCCGTAGGCCGAGGCCATGTCCAGGACGTGCGGGGCCGCCGAGCCGAGCACATTGGCGATGTTGCCCTGGTTGATCCCGGGGGTGTCCTTCGGGAGCCCGGCCTTGACCGCGGTGGCCTCCGTGAACCTGGGCGAGACCCGCTCGTTGAGCTGGACATAGACCGTGTTGACCGAGTTGGCGGTCGCCGTGAGCAGATCGATCTGGCCGTACTGGGCCCCGTTCCCACGACCGAAGTTCTTGATCTCGAACGGATCTTCGTCGATCTTCAGAGGGCTGCGGCCGCTGAACCGGCTCCTCAGGCTGAGCGGCTCGGCACCCTTCTTGGCCGGGTTGCCCTCCAGCGCGGCGATCAGGGCGAACGGCTTGAACGTCGAGCCGGCCTGGACCTGATCCAGGGTGGCCGCGTTCCGCGCCCGTTCGTCGTCCCCGGCGTAGACCGCCACCACGGCACCGTCGGAGGGGCGCACCGTGGCCATGCCGACCTGGGTGCCCCCCGGCCACTTCTTACGCGGGCCGAGGACCTCGTCGACCGCGTCGACCCCCTTGGCGATCAGCTTCCGGTCGAACGTCGTCCGGATCATGTAGCCGCCGGTCTCCAGCTCCTGACGGGTCAGGTTGGCGCGTTTCTCGGCCTCGGCCACGACCATGTCGAGCAGATAGCCGCGCTGGCCCGACCGGTCGACCCGGGTGGCGGCCTTCTGCACCGGGGGCAACCCGGCCCGGACGATCGCGTCGGCGTCGGCCTGGGTCAGCCAGGTCTCCTCGGTCATCGCGACCAGCACCGACCTCCAGCGGTCGGTGGCCGCGATCTTCGACTTGACGCCGTCCAGCGGGTCGTACAGCTCGGGGCCGTTGATGATCCCGGCGAGGTAGGCGCCCTCGGAGACGGTGAGCTTGCCGACGTCCTTGCGGAAGTAGGCCTGCGCGGCCGCCTGGATGCCGTACGCGTTGCGGCCGAAGTAGATCTTGTTCAGGTAGTCCGCGAGGATCTGCCCCTTCGGCACCTGCTGGGCCACCTTGAGCGAGATCACGAACTCGCGGGCCTTGCGCTTGATGCTGCGGTCGGAGCCGAGGAAGAAGTTCTTCACGTACTGCTGGGTGATCGTCGAGCCGCCCTGGAGCGAACCCCCGCGGGCGTTGTTCCAGGCCGCCCGGATCAGGCCCCGCGGCGAGACCCCGCGGTTGCTGTAGAAGCTGCGGTCCTCCGAGGCGAGCACCGCCTTCTGCACATGGTCGGGCACCTTGTCGAGGGTGACCACGGTGCGCTGCTCCTTCTTGAACTGCCCGATCTGGGTGCCGTCGGAGTAGAACACCAGCGAGGTCTGCGGCAGGTCGGAGTCCTGGACGCTGGGGATCGGGGTGAGCGCGTAGAACGTGGCGAAGGCGATCACCAGCGCCGTGGCCACCCCGCCGATCCCGCCCAGCATCAGCTTCCACGACGGCAGCCAGCGGCGCAGCCCACGCCGCCCGGAGCGGGGGTAGTCGATCAGACGCCGCCGGCCGGACCGGCCCGGCCCGGCCGGGCCCTGGGGTCGACGGCCCGGCCCAGCCGGTGGGCCGGCGTCGCCCGGTTGGCTGAAGAAGGTCTCCGGGGTGGGAGCCGCCGGCCCCGGGCCCGGGTGGGCCCGCTCGTTCCACCACTGGGGTGGCTGGCCGTCCCTCGGGTCCGGCTGCTTCCTGCCTGCCACGTGTTCGTTCCTCGGGGTCGTCACTGGGGGCCACTCGGAGCTCGTCGCGCGGGGCCAGGCTACGCCGCCCGGGTGAGTCACCCCGAACCGAGCCTGGACCGGTGGCGCGACACGGCGCTGCCACTTGCGCGACGACGCCCGGCCGCCTAGCGTTCAGATGTATCGCATCGATACATCTGAGCGATGTAGCGCATCACCGGGAGGGCATATGGGACGTCGCGCCGACGTGCTCGAGCTCGCCGTTCTCGGCGTGCTGCACGAGGCCCCGATGCACGGCTACCAGGTGCGCCAACTGCTGAACACCCGGCTCGGGGTGTTCCGCTCCCTGTCCTATGGAACCCTCTACCCGGCGCTCAAGGCGCTGCTCGGCCGCGGCTGGATCCGCGAGATCGGGCCCGCCTCCCCGGAGGGGGTTGCCACGAGCCCGCTCACCGGGGCACTGACCGGGAAGCGCGCGCGGATCGTCTACGAGATCACCGCCGAGGGCAAGGAGCACTTCCAGGGCCTGGTCACCGAGCCCGGCCCGCAGGCCTGGGAGGACGGGACCTTCGACGTCCACTTCGCGTTCTTCGCCCGCACGGACGCCGCCACCCGGCTGCGCATCCTCGAGGGCCGGCGGATGCGGCTGCAGGAGCGGCGCGAGGCCGCGCGGGCGGCGATGGTGCGCACCCGGGAGCGACGCGACAACTACACCCTCGAACTGCAGCAGCACGGTCTCGAGGCGGTCGAGCGCGACGTGCGCTGGCTGGACGAACTGATCGACACCGAACGGGCCAGCAACATGACCCACCTGCACGACCCGGACAAGCCGGACAAGTCGGCTGCCACATCCCACTGAACAGATCCATCGACGGAGGTCATACACATGGGTTCGATCCGCGTCGCCATCGTCGGGGTGGGCAACTGCGCCGCCTCGCTGGTCCAGGGCGTGCACTACTACCGGAACGCCGACGCGTCGGGCACCGTGCCCGGGCTGATGCACGTGCAGTTCGGCGACTACCACGTGCGGGACATCGAGTTCGTGGCGGCCTTCGACGTCGACGGCAAGAAGGTCGGGCTCGACCTGGCCGACGCGATCGGCGCCAGCGAGAACAACACGATCAAGATCTGCGACGTGCCCCCGCTGGGCGTCACGGTGCAGCGCGGCCACACCCTCGACGGGCTCGGGAAGTACTACCGGGAGACGATCACCGAGTCGGACGAGACCCCGGTCGACATGGTCGCGGCGCTGCGCGAGGCGCAGGTCGACGTGCTGATCTCCTACCTCCCGGTGGGCTCGGAGGTGGCCGACAAGTTCTACGCCCAGTGCGCGATCGACGCGAGGGTGGCGTTCGTCAACGCGCTGCCGGTGTTCATCGCCTCCGACCCGGAGTGGGCGGCCAAGTTCGAGGCGGCCGGGGTACCGATCGTCGGCGACGACATCAAGAGCCAGGTGGGCGCCACGATCACCCATCGGGTGATGGCGCGGCTGTTCGAGGACCGCGGGGTGGTGCTCGACCGGACGTACCAGCTCAACGTCGGCGGCAACATGGACTTCAAGAACATGCTCGAGCGGGACCGGCTGGAGTCCAAGAAGATCTCCAAGACCCGGGCCGTCACCTCCAACCTGGACCACGACCTGGGGGCGCGGAACGTCCACATCGGCCCCAGCGACTACGTGCAGTGGCTGGACGACCGCAAGTGGGCCTACGTGCGGCTCGAGGGCCGCGCCTTCGGCGACGTGCCGCTGAACCTGGAGTACAAGCTCGAGGTCTGGGACTCCCCCAACTCGGCCGGAGTGATCATCGACGCGCTGCGCGCAGCGAAGATCGCGAAGGACCGGGGCATCGGCGGCCCGGTGATTCCGGCGGCCGCCTACTTCATGAAGTCCCCGCCGGTGCAGATGGAGGACCGCGCCGCCCGCGAGACCCTCGAGGCCTTCATCCGCGACGGCTCCTGAGCTCGGGCGGGGTGGTGGAGGGTTGTGCACCGTCTGCGTGTATCAACCCTCCACAACCCGGGCGGCCCTGGGGTTCAGCGGGTGAGCACGGCGAGCGCGCGGCGGTAGGCGGCGGCGATGTCGTCGCGGGTCCACGGGCCCGGTTCGACCGGGATCCAGCCGTCCAGGGCGGCGTCGGTCAGCGGCTCGACATCCGCCGCGCTCACCCCGGAGGCGGTCAGGGTCGGGCAGCCGACCCGGGCCAGCAGGCGCTGCACGGCCCGCACGGCGCGACGGCCGTCCCCGCTCGCGTCCTCCGGCTCGCCCATCGCGTCGGCGACCCGCTCGAACCGCTCGGGCACGAACTGCCTGTCGTGCTCCATCGACTCGGCGAGCACGAGGGCCACGGTCAGCCCGTGGGGCAGGTGGTGGCGGCTGCCCAGCGGGTGCGCCAGCGAATGCTCGGTGCCGCTCTCGCTGACGTTCATCGCCAGTCCGGCCAGCAGTGCGGCGCAGCTCATCTCGGTGCGGGCATCGAGGTCGGTGGGCGAGGCCATGACCGCCGGCAGCGCCCGGGTGGCCATCCGCACCGCCTCCAGGCCCAGCGCGTCGCCGACCGGCGTGTGCACCGAGGCGATCACCGACCCGATCGCCTGGCCCAGGGCATCCATCCCGCCCCACAGGGTCGGCCCGGGCGGCAGGGCCAGGGTCAGCCGGGGGTCGACGACGCAGTACTGGGCGCGGTTCGCAGGGCTCGGCGCCGCCACCTTCAACCCGGAGGACGGGTCGGTCATCACCACTCCGCCGGTGACCTCGCTGCCGGTGCCGGCCGTGGTCGGCGCCGTGACCAGCGGGATGCTCGGGCCAGCGATCGGCGCCGGCTCGCCCGGCCAGGTGTAGCGCCGGATCGAGCCCGGGTTGGCCAGCAGCACCCTGGCCCCCTTGGCGGTGTCCATCGCCGACCCGCCACCGAGGGCGATCACCGCGTCGGCGCCGCCCGTGGCGTGGGCGGCGCGCAGCCGCTCGCCCATGGCGTCCACCGAGTCGACGGTGGGCTCGCCGGGGGCCACCGGGGCCACGGTCACGGCGACTCCCTGGCGGTCCAGGCCGGCCAGCATCGCCGTCACCGCGGGGTGGGTCAGCAGAACCGGGTCGACGACCAGGAACGGCGCCCGTGAGCCCTCGGCGACCAGCGCCTCGCCGATCCGCTCGAGTGAACCGCTGCCGAAGTCGATCCGGACCGGAAGGTGGTTGCGGAAATCGGGGACGTGGGCCGGCACCGGCGTCTCCTGTCACGCTCAGTCGGGGCCTTCGCGCAGGCCCTGATCATGGTCCAACCTACGGTCGCCGTTCCGCCGACGGTCAGTGACGAACGTCGGTCAGATCAGCTCGAAGTAGCGCTCGCGCTCCCAGTCCGTCACCGAGTCCAGGAACCGGTCCCACTCGAACCGGCCCAGCGTGGCGTAGTGGTCGACCACCTGGTCTGCGAACGTGGCCCGGGCGAAGGCGGACGACGCGAAGGCCGCCACCGCCTCGCCCAGGTGCTGCGGGCCGCCGGCCGGGTGGTCGTAGGGATTGCCGGTGGTGGCCGGGCCCGGGTCGCTGGCCCGGGTCAGGCCGTCGCGCACGCTGGCCAGCAGCGCGGTCAGGACCAGGTAGGGGTTGGCGTCCGCGCCGGGCAGGCGGAACTCCAGCCGCAGGTCGTCGGGGTGGTGGCCGATCACCCGGACCGAGCAGAACCGGTGGTCCATGCCCCAGGTGGTGCCCCATCCGGCGGCGTCCTGGCTGCGCAGGCGCCGATAGGAGTTCACGGTCGGGGCGTACCAGGCCATCACCTCCCCGGCCCGGCCCAGCGCTCCACCGATCGCGTGCCGTATCGCCGGGGCGAGGTGATCCTCGGCTGCGTCGTCCCAGAACAGCGGGTGCCCCTGCGCGTCGCGGACGGACAGGTGCACATGGCAGGAGGAGCCGGGCCCGCCGTCGAACGGCTTGGCCATGAAGGTCGCCGACAGGCCGGCCCTCGACGCCATGCTGCGGGTGGCCAGCTTGTACAGGGCATGCCGGTCGGCCATGGCCAGCGCCTCGCCGTAGCGCAGGGTGGTCTCCCACTGCCCCAGCCCCCACTCGCCCTGGGCCGCCTCGACGTCGATCCCGCTGACCTGCAACCGGTGTCGCAGGTCGGCGAAGAACGGCTCGTAGGCCTCGCCCTCGTAGATGGCGTAGTCGGCCGGGCTCAGGGTGGTCGGTTCCAGGCCGCGGTAGCCGACCCTGCGGGCCCGGCGCGGGCTGCCGCGGTAGAGGTAGAACTCCACCTCCGTGCCGACGGCCGGGACCAGCCCGAGGCGGCGCCACTGCTCCAGTTCGGCGCGCAGCAGCGAGCGCGGGGCGAGCACCGTGGGGGTGCCGTCCGGCTCGACCGCGTCGGCCAGGCAGATCGCCGTCCGCTCCAGCCAGCCGGCCGGGCGCAACGTGGCCAGGTCGGGGTGCAGGGCGAGGTCGCCCATCCCCGTGTGCATCCCGGTGTAGTCCAGCGCACCGCTGGCCAGGAGTGTCGCGTCCTGGGCGATGTCCCAGCCGAGGACGCAGGTGGACACGTGGATCCCGGCCCCTGCCACCGCCTCGCGGAAGCCCTTCACCGTGGTCCGGCGCCCGATCAGACGACCCTGCACATCCGGTGCGGCCACCACCACGGTGTCGAACGCACCGTCGAGGTCGTGCGGCGACAGGATCGGATCGGTTGCCATCCTGATGTTCCCTTCTCTACACGGGGGCGTCGGGGTCGTCGACGCCGACGATGCGGTTGCCGCGGAAGAACTCCAGCGCCTCGCCGTCCCCGTGGCCGCCGTGGCCGCTGGTGCCCCAGAAGCTCTGGTGCGAGGCGGCGGTGAGGTCGAACAGGCTGGTGCCGTTGACCTTGATCTCGCCGCCGCGCAGCCGCTCCCCCAGCGCCAGCGCGGCGCCGGTGTCGGTGCCGAACACATAGCCCGCCAAGCCGTCCGGGCAGGCGTTGGCCTCGGCGAGGGCCTGCGCATCGTCGTGCACCGGGTGGAGCGTGACCACGGGTCCGAAGACCTCCGCCATGGCCTGCGCGGAGTCGACGCCGACCACGACGGTGGGGGCCAGGAACCAGCCCCGGTCGGGAAGCTCCGTGGTGGCGGTCAGCGCCCTGCCCCCGGCAGCGGTCAGGGCGTCGATCCGGCCGAGCAGGTGGGCGCGGTGGGCGCGGTGAGCGATCGGGCCCATCGCGCTGCCCGGCTCGGTGCTCGGGCCGATCACCACCGCCGACAGTTCGGTGAGCAGGGCCTCGACCAGCGCGTCGTGCAGGCGGACCGGCACGAACACCCGACCGGGGCCCTCGCACCACTGCCCGTTCAGGATGGTCATCCCGCGGGCGAGTGCCCGCGCCGTCAGAGCCAGGTCGGCGTCCTCGCGCACGATCACCGGGTTGTTGCCGCCGAGCTCGAGCTGCAGCCGGGTGAAGTGTGGGGCCGCTGCGGCGGCGATCGACCGGCCGGTGGCCTGGCCGCCGGTCAGAGCGATCGCCCGGATCCGCTCGTCGCGGGTCAGTTGGGCGCCGACGTCGCCGGCTCCGTGCACGAGCTGGAACACCCCGTCCGGCAGCCCGGCGGCGACCACGGCGTCGGCCAGCAGGTCGCAGCTGCCGGGAGCCCACTCGCTCGGTTTCAGGATCACCGGGCAGCCGGCGGCCAGGGCGGCGGCCGATCGACCGACGGCGATCGGTGCGGGGGCGTTCCACGGCGCGAGGACGGCGGCCGGCCCCCAGGGGTCCCGGCGCAACCGGACCGGGCCGCCCCGCCCCCTGCCGGGCAGCTCCTGCACGGTGCCGGTGACGCGCAGCTGCGCCACCAGCCCTCGCACCTGATCGGAGCACCCCTGGGTGATCGGGGTGGTCAGCGCGATCACGGTCCCGGTGTTGACCGCCTCGGCGAGGGCCAGGCGCCCGGCCCGGTCGGCCAGTTCCTCGGCCAGGGACAGCAGAGCCTCGGCCCGGCCCTCCACCCCGAGGTCGGCCCAGCTGCGGCTCAGGTGGACGGCGTGGGCGGCGGCGATCGCCCGCTCGACGTCCGCCGCCGCGGTGGCCAGGCGCGGTTGCAGCGAGAGGCCGGTGTTCGGGTCGTCCAGGGTGCCGGTCAGGATACGGGTGGGCACCTGCCGGCGGCCCTCGATGAGATCGACCGCGGGGGGCAGCAGCTCCATGGGCCTCTCCAGCGACGGGGACGGGGACGGGGACGGGGACGGGACGGGTGCCTGACCGACGATGATCTCAGTCGTCGTCGACGGTCGTTCAGTCGTCTCCCAGCAGCAGGTCGCGCAGGCCGCGCCGGGTGGCCTCGATGTGCGCCTCCACGGCCAGCGCCACCCCGTCCTCGTCACGACGGGCGATGGCCTCCAGGATCTGGCGGTGCTGCTCCATCGCCTCGCCGGTCAGCTCGGCGTAGATGAGGTGATCGGTGTGCAGGAACAGCTCACTGCGGGCGGAGTCGATCGCCGCGGTCAACCGTGGGCTGCGCGAGGCGGCCGCCACCGCGCGGTGAAACGCGTTGTCGGCGCTGCGGAAGCTCGCTCGATCATGGGCGCCGTCCATCAGCGCCGCGGCCTCCTCGATCCGGGCCAGGTCCGCGTCGTCCCGACGGGCCGCCGCCAGTTTGGCCGCTCGGCGTTCGACCGCGATCCGGAACTCCAGCACGTCCTCGAACTGGGCGAGATCCGCGCGCATGCTGGCCAGCCAGCGACGGTACGGGACGTCCAGGGCGGTCACGAATGTGCCGCCGCGCGAACCGCGCCTGGCCTCCAGGTAACCCTCCTCGATCAGGATCCGGATCGCTTCCCGCAGGGTGATCCGGCTGACCCCGAGCTGGGAGGCCAGGTCGCGCTCCGGCGGCAGCCGATCACCGGCGGCCACGTCACCGCGGTGGATGGCCGCGCGCAGTTCGTCGGCGACGCCCTGCACGGCCGAGACCTGGGTCGGAGTTCCGATGACCATCGTCACAGGATAGGTGGCTCCCCGTACGCTGAGCCGTCGTGGCTCTGGGCGGACGATTCGGGCAGGACCTGCGGATCGTCATGCGCGGGCGCGACTTCCGCCGGCTCTACGCCACCCGGCTGAGTTCGCAGACCGGTGACGGGGTGTTCGAGGCCGCCCTGGCCAGTCTGTTCTTCTTCTCCCCCCAGCGCGGCGCGACGGCGACCGGGATCGCCCTGGCCTTCAGCGTGGCGATCCTGCCGTACACCGTGATCGGTCCCTTCGCCGGCGTGCTGCTCGACCGATGGCGCCGTCGCCAGGTGCTGGTCCGGGTGAACCAGGTGCGCGCCGTCCTGATCGTGGCGATCGCGATCCTGGTCGCCCGGGGCGCGCTCGGTCTGCCGCTCTACCTGCTGGTGCTGGCCTGCCTGTCGGTGAACCGGTTCTTCCTGTCCGGGCTGGGCGCCAGCCTGCCGCACGTGGTGCCGCGCGACGAACTGGTGATGGCCAACGCGGTGTCGACCACCTCGGGCACCCTGGTCGCGCTCAGCGGCGCCGGGATCGCGGTCGCGGTGCGGGAGGCGTTCGGCGGCGGGGACCGCACCGACGCTGCGATCCTGCTGCTCGCCGCCGTGGCCTACCTGGGCGCGGCCGACCTGGCGCGCCGGATGGATCGCGACCTGCTCGGCCCGGACGACGCCGCCCGCCTGCCCTGGCACGATGTCGCCGCGGCGGCGCGCGGGGTGGTGGTCGGCCTGGGCGAGGCGACGGTGCACCTGTGGCAGCGCCGTCCGGCCTTCGACGCCCTCGCCGTGATCGGCGGTCAGCGGTTCGCCTACGGCATGGTGACCGTGGCGATGTTCCTGCTCTGCCGGGCCACGTTCTCCGATCCAGGCGACCCGGACGCGGGGGCGCTGCGCCTGGCCACTGCGTTCGTGGTCTCCGGCACGGGCTTCTTCGCCGGTGCCGTGATCACTCCGGTGGCGACCCGCCGGATGCGCCCGCAGACCTGGATCGTGGTCTGCTGCCTGCTGGCGACCGCGATCGCCGCGGTGTTCGCGATGACCCTGACCTACCCGTTGGCCCTGGCCGCGGGCTTCTCGGTGGGGATCGCCATGCAGGGCACCAAGATCTGCGTCGATGCGATCGTGCAGGCGGGTGTGGACGACGGTTACCGCGGCCGGGCGATGTCCTTCTACGACATGGTGTTCAACATCGCCTTCGTCGCCGCAGCCGCCGTGTGCGCCCTGGTCCTGCCGCCGTCCGGGCGCTCACCCGGGCTGTTCGCCGGGGTCGCCGTGGTCTACCTGCTCTCCGGTCTTGCCTACGCCTGGGCCCGGCGCGGCTCGAGTGACCACCCGGCACCGGCGTGATCCGCTGGGTCCGCGCAGCACCGAGGGCACCGGATCGGCCTGTCGAACGCACCGGCGCTGCGGGGCGACGGCGACGGTGCCCACCGCCAGGTCGGCCGTACGATCGAGTGCCAGAAGCACCTGACCTGACGAACGGTGAGTGGTGAGTGGCATCGGCACCGAGCTGAGCTTGGTGGGCATCCTGATCCTGATCAACGCGGTGTTCTCCGGCAGCGAGATGGCCCTGGTCAGCCTGCGTGAGAGCCAACTGCAACGGCTGGAGCGGGAGTCCTCCCGGGGCCGGTCCCTGGCCGCGCTCGCCCGCGACCCGAACCGGTTCCTGGCCACGATCCAGATCGGGATCACCCTGGCCGGTTTCGGCGCCTCGGCGGCCGCGGCGATCGCGTTGGCGGAGCCGTTGGTGGATCCGCTCTCCTTCCTCGGCCCGGCCGCCGAGGTCGCGGCGGTGGTCGCCGTCACCCTGGTGCTCACCTTCGTCACCCTGGTCATCGGGGAGCTGGCTCCCAAGCGGGTGGCAATGCAGCGTGCCGAACCCTGGGCCATGGCCGTGGCCCGGGGCATCGACCTCCTCGCCTCCGTGTCACGACCCGCGATCTGGATGCTGAGCAGGACCACGGATCTGGTCGTGCGCCTGGCCGGCGTGGACCCCGATGCCGCCCGGGACGAGGTCTCCATCGAGGAGATCCGGGACATGATCACTGCCCGGCGCGAGTTCTCCGCCGAGCAGCGCACCATCATCAGCGGAGCATTCGAGATCACCGAGCGGAATCTGCGGGAGATCCTGATCCCGCGTCGCGACGTGGTGTCGGTACCGGCCACGATGCCCGCGACACAGGCTCTTCGCCTGCTGATCGACGCCGGTCATTCGCGGGCGCCGGTGACCGGGCCGCGCGGACTCGACGAGGTGGTGGGCGTGGCCCACATCCGGGGCCTGTCCGCCGGTGAGGGACAGGCCGGTGGCCATGCCGGAGAGGCGCTGTTCCTGCCCGAGACGCTTCGGGTCTCCGATGCCCTGCGACAGATGCGGCAGAAGCGTCAGCACCTGGCGGTGGTGGTCGACGAGCACGGGGCCAACGACGGCATCATCACCATGGAGGATCTCGTCGAGGAGATCGTCGGCGAGATCTACGACGAGACCGACCGCGACGTGCGGGCCGTGATCCACGAGGCCGACGGCTCGATGCTGCTGCCCGGGTCGTTCCCGATGCACGACCTGCCCGACATCGGCGTGCAGATCGGGCCCTCGGACGAGGGCGACTACACCACCGTGGCCGGTCTGATCATGGCCGAGCTCAGGCACATTCCCCAGCAGCCGGGCGAGGCTGTGGTGGTCGCCGGTTACCGGTTCGAGGTGGTGGACCTGCTCGGCCACGCCGTGACCCGGATCCGGCTTCGGCCCGAGCCCCCCACCTCCGACGCCCCGGACTGAGTCAGCTGAGCGAGCGCCGACACGGATGACGAGGGGGCGGACGACGCGTCGGGCCGCGCTCAGGGGTGTTGGGCGCGCCACCAGGTGAGGAGCTCGGCCTCGGCCTCGTCGCGGGTGAGCGGGCCGCGGTCCAGGCGCAGGTCCTTGAGGTGGGTCCAGGCCCGGCCGACGTCGCGGCCCGGCGGGATACCGAGCAGCTCCATGATCGCGTTGCCGTCCAGATCGGGGCGGACGGCGTTCAGCTGCTCCTGCTCGCGCAGCGCGGCGATCCGCCGCTCGAGGTCGTCGTAGGCCGCCGACAGCCGCATCGCCTTGCGCTGGTTGCGGGTGGTGCAGTCGGAGCGGGTCAGCAGGTGCAGCCGTTCCAGTGCGGGCCCGGCGTCCGCCACGTAGCGGCGCACCGCCGAGTCGGTCCACCCGCTCTCGCCGTAGCCGTGGAAGCGCAGGTGCAGCTCGATCAGGCGGGTGACCTGCGCGATCGTGTCCTTGTCGAACCGCAGGGCCTGCATCCGCTGGCGCGCCAGCTTCGCGCCGACCACCTCGTGGTGGTGGAAGCTCACTCCACCACCGGGCTCGAACCGGCGGGTGGCCGGCTTGCCGATGTCGTGCAGCAGCGCCGCCATGCGCAGCACCGGGTCGGGGCCGTTCTGCTCCAGGGCGACGGCCTGATCGAGCACGGTCAGGGTGTGCTCGTAGACGTCCTTGTGGCGGTGGTGCTCGTCGATCTCCAGCTTGAGCGCCGGGAGTTCGGGCAGCACGTGGTCCATCACACCGGTCTCGACCAGCAGTTCGAGGCCGCGCCGAGGGCGGGGGGCGATGAGCAGCTTCTCCAGCTCGGCCCGACTCCGCTCCACGGCGACAATGGTGATCCGTTCCGCCATGGCCGTCATGGCGCCCAGAACCGGGGCGTCGACATCGAGGCCGAGCTGGGCACTGAACCGGGCGGCCCGCATCATCCGCAACGGGTCGTCGCCGAAGGACTGCTCGGGCGTGCCGGGCGTGCGCAGCCACCCGGCGGCGAGGTCCTCCAGTCCGCCGAACGGGTCCACGAAGACGAGCGAGGGCAGCTCGACGGCCATCGCGTTCACGGTGAAGTCGCGCCGGGCCAGGTCGCCCTCGAGGGTGTCGCCGTAGACGACGTCCGGCTTGCGGCTGGCCGGGTCGTACTGCTCGGACCGGTACGTGGTGACCTCGGCGATGGTGTCACCGCGCCGGGCGCCGATGGTGCCGAAGGCCTTGCCGATGTCCCAGCAGGCATCGCCCCATGAGGCGAGGATCCGTTCGGTCTCCTCGGGCCGGGCGTCAGTGGCGAAGTCCAGGTCGGGTGAGACCCGGCCCAGCGCCGCATCCCGCACCGGGCCCCCGACCAGGGCCAGGCGATGGCCCGCGGCGGTGAACGCTGCGCCGAGCTCGGCGACGGCCGGGGGCAGCGTGAGCAATCCGGCAGCCAGTCGGCGACGCACATGGGCAACGGCAGGGGTGTCTGGCACGACAGCCAAGCCTGCCAGAGGGTGACCCGGCCGAGCCAACGCACTCGGCCCGGGGGGCCGCTCGGCTCCGCTACCCACTGGGCCGCACTGGTTACAGTGAACGGCATGGCCCGTCCGCCGCGATCGTCGCGCACTCCGCGGCCGCCGCGACCCCCCCTGCCGACGGTGCGGGAGACCTCTGCCGGCGGCCTGGTGGTGGACCTGGCCGGGACGCCGATGCGGGCCGCCGTGATCGCTCGGTTGAACCGGGCGGGCCGGGTGGAGTGGTGCCTGCCCAAAGGGCATCTCGAGTCGGGCGAGACCCCCGAGCAGGCCGCCGTCCGTGAGATCGCCGAGGAGACGGGCATCGAGGGGCGGGTGCTGACCGCACTCGGAACGATCGACTTCTGGTTCGCGGCCGAGGGCCGGAGGGTGCACAAGCTGGTGCACCACTACCTGCTCGAGGCAACCGGCGGCCTGCTCAGCATCGAGGGCGACCCTGACCAGGAGGCCATCGAGGCCGCCTGGGTCCCCCTCGACGAGCTGAGCACCCTGCTCGCCTTCCCGAACGAACGGAGGATCGCGCGGGAGGCCACCGCCTACCTCGCGGACAGCGCATGACCGTCCGTGGCCGGGCGGCCGGGGGATGGCGCCGCGCGCTGACCACCCTGGCGTCCGCCGCGCTGGTGGCTGCGACATCGTCGACCGCCCTGCTCTGGACGGCGCCGACCGCCATGGGTGCCCCTGCGGTGACGGCGGTGGGCGAATCGGTCACGGTGGCGCTCACCGGAGTCAGCGCAGCCTCGCTGCGCCCGGGTGCCACGTACACCCTCGGGGGCACACTGCGGAATCTCTCCTCAGCGCCCGTGCGCTCCCTGAGCGTGCGGATGCGTCTGGCCTGGGAACGACTGGACGGCAAGGCGATCACCGCCTGGGCCGCACGATCCCCCACCGACGGCGTGGGCGTGGTCTGGGCGACCAAGCCGATCAGCGGCGTCCTGGCGCCGGGGGCCGCGGTGTCGTTCTCGGTGGCCGGGCCGGCCGACGCGCTGGGCCTGCCCATCGTCGACGGGTTCGGCCCGCGCGGACTCGCCGTCGAGGTGGTCGGGGACACCGGGGACGGCGTTCGGCGGCTCGCTCTGCTGCGCAGCTTCGTGGTCTGGGATCCCGGGGCCGACGCCGTCCAGACCCAGGTGTCGGTGTTGGCGCCGATCACCCCTCCCGACGAGGCGGCCAGCAGCGACGCCGGGGTGGCCGGGGCCGAGGTGCTGCGCGAGTGGGGCCGCGACGGTCGCCTGTCCCGGATCCTCACCGCCACCGCCGACCCGGCGATCGGCTGGGCCATCGACCCGTCGCTGCTCACCGCCGCGGCCCTGGCCCAGGGACTGACCAGTGCCGCGGACGCAGCAGCGGGTGACTCCGGGAGCGGAACGTCGGCGGCCTCGCCCAAGGCCTCGCCCTCGGCGGACCCCTCCCCCGCGGCGGTCGACCCGGTCAAGGCGGCCACCGCCAAGGCGTGGTCCGAGGCGCTCGGCACGGCCGCCCGTGACCGCGACGTCTACGCGCTGCCGTGGGGCGACCCCGACCTGGTTGCGCTTGCCCGGGCGGGGGCCGCCGACCTGCTGGCCGCTGCCCAGGACGACGCCGTCTCGGCCGGGCGCAGGGTCTTCGGTCGTAACCTCGACCACACACTCGCCCTGCCCGTGGACGGTCAGGTGGACGGCGCAACGGTCGCCATGCTGGGCCGGACCAAGGGACGCACCATTGTGATGTCCCACTCCGCACTGCCGGAGAGCACCTCGCCGGAGGAGGTGGCCACGGGGCGGATCGCGCTCCCCGGAGTGCGCCGTGACGTGACCGCACTGGTCGCCGACCCCGAGCTGGGCGCCGCCGTGGCAGCGATGGGTGGCACCCAGCCGCTGCTCGGCACCCAGCGGGTGCTCGCGGAGCTGGCCGCGCACAGCGTCGGAGCCGATGCCGCCAACCCGCCCGGGGTCGTGGCGGCCCTGCCCCGCGGGTGGGACCCGGTGCAGCCGGAGGAGATGGCCACGGGTGTGGCGCTGCTCCGGACCGTGCCGTGGATTCACGTGGAA
>JBAPWU010000483.1:0-2061 GCA_049283855.1 Kineosporiaceae bacterium | reverse complement strand
CCGCGATACCGACGCGCCCACGACGGGAGCGCGTCGAGGGCGACCGCGACGGCCTCGCGCGTGCCGCCGTGCACATAGCCGAGACTGCCCAGCCAGCTCCCGGCGAGGCCGACGACGGCAGGCCCGGCGAACGCCTGCCAGAGCACCGGCCGGGCGAGGTCGGTGACCGCGAGGGCACCGGCCAGCACGCCGAGCAGGCCGTGGGTGATCGCCATGGTGACCAGGGCATTCCGCGGCGCGGGGGCGGGGGTGTCGCGGCTGGAGCCGGCGGCGATCCGTTCGGCCTTGGGATCGAGGCTGCGGGCGAGCCGGGCTCCCGCGTAGGCGCAGGCCAGCAACGGGACCGGGGCCATGCCGAGGGGCACCAGCGCGAGGTGACCGCCGTCCACGGCCAGGCCGGTGTGCTGCGCGAGCAGCCAGAAGGCGACTGCGAGCCGGACCACGTCGAGCCAGGACGCGGCGCCCCCGCCGGTGACCACCCAGGTGAGCACGACCGGCACGAGCACCACGACCAGGGAGGCGGCCGCTGCCTGGAAGGCGGCGATCGCCCCGGCGGCCTGCGCCATCGGCAGCACGTCGCCGGCTCCGCCGGAGGCACCGGCGTGGCGGTCGAGGATCGAGGTCACCCTGCCATGCTCACCCGCCGCGGGGCCGTCGCCGCGCAGGACGCGCCGGGAGGGCGACACCACCGACCCCGTCGGGGCAGGATGCGCATCGTGAGTGGGGCGAAGCCGAGCGGGCGCGTGGTGGGCATCTGGCTGTCCGGGGCGATCCTCGCCGGGCTGCTCGTGGGAGGCGCGCTGAGCATCTGGCGGCCACCGGCGTCCGGGACGACCACGACCGCGGCCGGGACCAGGGCCGCCACCGCATCGGCCGCGGTCACGCCCTCGAGAGCCACAGCGTCGCGCAGCGCCTCGGCCAGCCCCTCGGCGTCCGCCCCGGCCGCCGCCCCGGCGACGTTCGTGCCCGCGCCCTGGGCCACCCAGGGACTGGAGCTGTCCAACCTGACGTCGGTCACCCGCACCGCGGACGGTGCGGTGGTGATCACCGTGGATCGGCTCACCTTCTACAACGGCGCCCGGGCGAAGACCTACTACGACGCTCACCCCGAGCTGGAGCGGGCCGAGTACGCGGTGGTGAACCAGAGCCGGCGGATCTACACCTTCACCCTGGTGACGGGCACACCGGTGTTCCTCGGCCCGATGATCGGCCTGACCGACCCGCCGGCCGCGGCCGACGCCGAGAAGCTGATCACCGGGTTCCAGCGCGCCAAGGGCCTGGGCAACGAGGTGTTCGTGTGGCTGCGCCACAACGACAAGGACCACGGCTGGGTGACCTACCTGGCCGAGCAGTACTTCCCCTGACGGACCGGGTGAGCGGATGGACGCCGAGGGATTCCTGGCCGACCTCGAGGCCAAGCCGCAGAGTCTGCGGAGCCTGGCCGAGGCGGTGGACGGCGGGTTGCTGGCCCAGGCCGGGCCGTTCCTGGATCGGCGGTTCCGCCGCTACCGCCTGATCGGGATGGGCAGTTCGTCCTACGCGGCCCACGTGGCCGCGGCGAGGATGCGCTCGCTCGGCCTGGACGCCGCGGCCGAGCTCGCCTCCAGCCGCGACGGCTACCCGATGGACCCCGACACGCTGGTCGTGGCGATCTCCGCCTCGGGCGCCACCGCCGAGGTGCTCGACGCCCTCGACCGCCTCGACGGCCACTTCCCGGTACTGGCCCTGACCAACCAGGCCGGCTCACCGCTGAGCGGGCGGGCCGGTGCCGTGCTGCCGCTCACGGCGGGAACCCAACGGGGCCCGATCGCCTGCCGCAGCTTCCAGCACACCGGGCTGCTGCTGCACGGGCTGTCGATCGTGTGGTCCGGCGGCCTGCCCCGGATGGCGGCCCGCGACGTCGCGGTGCTGGCCGGCAGGGTCGCCGACGCGTGCGACCACCTGCTCTCCCGGCGCGAGGAGTGGCTGCCCGCGGCGTCCACCCTCCTCGACGGCCCGCAGGAGGTGCAGGTCCTCGCCCCGGCCGAGCGCATCTCCTCCGCGCAGCAGTCGGCGCTGACC
>JBAPWU010000482.1:0-4875 GCA_049283855.1 Kineosporiaceae bacterium | reverse complement strand
CCGCGTCGTCGTGAGGCACCCGCCGGGGCTCCCGCGGAGGCTCCCGCCGCCGCCGCGGCCGAGGCCGTCGCTGTGGCCGCCGAGGCGCCCGCACAGGAAACGGAGGCCTGAGCCATGCTGATCCCGCGCCGGGTGAAGCACCGCAAGCAGCACCACCCCGGTCGCTCCGGAGCCGCCAAGGGCGGCACCGCGGTGACGTTCGGGGAGTGGGGCGTGCAGGCGCTCGAGCCCGCCTACGTGACGAACCGGCAGATCGAGGCCGCTCGTATCGCGATGACCCGCCACATCAAGCGCGGCGGCAAGGTCTGGATCAACATCTACCCGGACCGCCCGCTGACCAAGAAGCCGGCCGAGACCCGGATGGGTTCCGGCAAGGGTTCTCCGGAGTGGTGGATCGCGAACATCAAGCCGGGACGGGTGATGTTCGAACTGTCCTTCCCCAACGAGAAGGTGGCCCGTGAGGCGCTGACCCGCGCCATGCACAAGCTGCCGATGAAGTGCCGGATCATCCGGCGCGAGGGTGGTGACGCGTGATGTCGGTCGGTTCGAAGGACCTGGCCGTGGCGAACCTGCGCGGCTTCGACGACGAGCGTCTGGTCGAGGAACTGCGCAAGGCGAAGGAGGAGCTGTTCAACCTCCGCTTCCAGTCGGCCACCGGCCAGCTGGAGAGCCACGGGCGGCTGCGCGCCGTCCGGCGTGACATCGCCCGGATCTACACGATCATGCGCGAGCGCGAGCTCGGCATCACCACCGGGCCGCAGTGATGGCCGGCGACACAGCGAGCGAGAAGGCAGCCGTGAGCGAGACTGAGAACGCGCCCGACACCACCGAGGCCCGTGGGTACCGCAAGACCCGCCGCGGGTACGTGGTCAGCGACAAGATGGACAAGACCGTGGTCGTTGCGGTCGAGGACCGGGTCAAGCACCCGCTCTACGGCAAGGTCCTGCGCCGCACCAGCAAGGTGAAGGCGCACGACGAGGAGAACCGTGCCGGCGTGGGCGACCTGGTGCTGATCGTGGAGACCCGCCCGCTGTCGGCGACCAAGCGCTGGCGGCTCAAGGACATCGTCGAGAAGGCGAAGTAGTTTCGCCGCCCAGCCATCGAGTTCCGCAAGGCTCACCCGTGAGAACCAGCGTGACGAAGGAGTTCTGAAGTGATCCAGCAGGAGTCGCGACTTCGAGTCGCCGACAACACCGGTGCCAAGGAGATCTTGTGCATCCGGGTGCTCGGCGGCTCCGGTCGCCGTTACGCCGGTATCGGCGACACGATCGTGGCGACGGTCAAGGATGCGATCCCGGGTGGGAACGTCAAGAAGGGCGACGTCGTCAAGGCGGTCATCGTGCGCACCACCAAGGAACGGCGTCGTCCGGACGGGTCCTACATCCGCTTCGACGAGAACGCGGCCGTGATCCTGCGCCCCGACGGTGACCCGCGCGGGACGCGCATCTTCGGCCCGGTGGGCCGCGAGCTGCGGGACAAGAAGTTCATGAAGATCATTTCTCTCGCGCCGGAGGTGCTCTGAGATGGGCAAGGTGCGGATCAAGAAGGGCGACACCGTGCAGGTGATCGCCGGCTCGGGTGAGGACAAGGGCAAGACCGGCAAGGTGATCGCGGTCTACCCCGACACCCAGCGGGTCCTGGTCGAGGGCATCAAGCGGATCAAGAAGCACACCAAGGTCGGCAGCACCGGCCGGGGCGCCCGCACCGGTGGCATCGTGACCCAGGAGGCGGCGATCCACATCAGCAACGTGATGCTGGTCGACCCCCAGACCAAGAAGCCGACCCGGGTCGGGATGCGTGCGGAGACCGTCGAGCGGGACGGCCGGAGCAAGACCGTGCGGATCCGGGTCGCGAAGCGTTCGGGTAAGGACATCTGAGCATGACTACCTCCACACTCACCACGACCGCGCCGCGGCTGCAGCTGCGCTACCGCGAGGAGATCGCGCCGGCGCTGCACACCGAGTTCGCCTACTCGAACGTGATGCAGATCCCCGGTCTGGTCAAGATCGTGGTCAACATGGGCGTCGGCGACGCGGCCAAGGACTCCAAGCTGATCGAGGGCGCCATCCGCGACCTGGGCGCGATCACCGGGCAGAAGCCCCAGGTGACCAAGGCCCGCAAGTCGATCGCCCAGTTCAAGCTGCGCGAGGGGATGCCGATCGGGGCGCACGTCACCCTGCGCGGCGCCCGGATGTGGGAGTTCGCCGACCGGCTGCTGTCGGTCGCGCTGCCCCGGATCCGCGACTTCCGCGGCCTGTCCCCGCGGCAGTTCGACGGTCGCGGCAACTACACCTTCGGTCTCACCGAGCAGTCGATGTTCCACGAGATCGACCAGGACCGGATCGACCGGGTCCGCGGGATGGACATCACCGTGGTGACCACCGCGACCACCGACGACGAGGGCCGGGCGCTGCTGCGCCACCTCGGCTTCCCCTTCAAGGAGAACTGACGTGGCGAAGACCGCGCTGATCAACAAGGCCAACCGCAAGCCCAAGTTCGCCGTCCGCGGGTACACCCGCTGCCAGCGTTGCGGCCGTCCGCACTCGGTGTACAAGAAGTTCGGCCTCTGCCGGATCTGCCTGCGGGAGATGGCCCACCGCGGCGAGCTGCCGGGCCTGACCAAGAGCAGCTGGTGACGGCGATGGCCACCCTGGAGATGGTCCCGCTGCGCAGCATGTACCCGAACACCGGGCGGATGACGCTGCGCTACACGATGCCCGCCTTCGACGTCGACCTCGACGCCGAGACCCTGGACAGCGCGGTCCGCGCGGTCCTGACCGACAGCACTACGCCGCAGGTCGCCGGATCGACACCGGACGGCGAAACCACGGCGAGGAAGGGCGGAGAAGCCCGATGACGATGACCGACCCGATCGCGGACATGCTCACGCGTCTGCGCAATGCCAACTCGGCCTATCACGACGCGGTCGTGATGCCGTACAGCAAGCTCAAGTCGCACATCGCGGAGATCCTGCAGCAGGAGGGCTACATCGCGTCCTGGGCGGTGGCCGACGCGGAGGTGGGCAAGTCGCTGACGATCACGCTCAAGTACGGCCCCAACCGGGAGCGCTCGATCGCCGGCATCCGGCGGATCAGCAAGCCCGGCCTGCGGGTGTACGCGAAGTCGACCAACCTGCCCCGCGTGCTCGGCGGGCTCGGGGTCGCCATCCTGTCCACGTCGTCGGGGCTCCTGACGGACAAGCAGGCCAACAAGAAGGGCGTGGGTGGGGAAGTCCTCGCCTACGTCTGGTAAGCGGGGAGGAGAACGATGTCCCGCATCGGCAAGCTGCCCATCACCGTGCCCAGCGGTGTCGACGTGACCATCGACGGTCGCGACGTCACGGTCAAGGGGCCCAAGGGAACGCTGTCGCACGCCGTCGCCGCGCCGATCACGGTCGAGCGCGAGGACACCACGCTGCGCGTCGTCCGCCCGAACGACGAGCGCACCTCGCGTGCACTGCACGGCCTGACCCGCACCCTGATCTCCAACATGGTGGTCGGGGTCACCGAGGGCTACCAGAAGAAGCTCGAGATCGTGGGTACCGGGTACCGGGTGCAGGCCAAGGGATCGAACCTCGAGTTCGCCCTCGGCTACAGCCACCCGATCACGGTCGAGCCTCCGGACGGCGTGACCTTCGCGGTCGAGGCGCCGACCCGGTTCTCGGTCTCCGGGATCGACAAGCAGAAGGTCGGCGAGGTCGCTGCCAACCTGCGCAAGCTGCGCAAGCCCGACCCGTACAAGGGCAAGGGCGTGCGGTACGCCGGAGAGCAGATCCGGCGCAAGGTCGGAAAGGCGGGTAAGAAGTGATGGCGATCGGCATCAAGCGCAGCGGGGGCGGGGCCGGCAAGGGTTCCGACGCGGCGCGCAAGCGGCGCCATCAGCGCGTACGCAAGCACGTCTTCGGCACGGCCGAGCGGCCGCGCCTGGTCGTCACCCGGTCCAGCCGGCACATGGTCGCCCAGATCGTGGACGACGGTGCCGGGTGCACGCTTGCCTCGGCCTCGACCCTCGAGGCCGACCTGCGCGGCATGGACGGCGACAAGACGGCCAAGGCCAAGCGGATCGGCGAGCTGGTGGCCGAGCGGGCCAAGCAGGCCGGCGTGGGCGCCGTGGTCTTCGACCGCGGCGGCAACCGCTACCACGGCCGGGTGGCCGCGGTGGCCGACGGTGCGCGCGACGGCGGGCTGGCCCTGTGATGAGTGAGACGAAGCGAGAGGGAAGGAACCTCTGATGGCGGGACCCCAGCGCCGCGGCGCCGGAGCCGGAGCCGGAACGAGTGCCGGTGGCACCGGCGAGAACTCGGGACGGCGCGGCGGGCGTGACCGGGACAACCGGCGCGACCGTGACGGCGGCCCGGAGAAGACCGCGTTCGTCGAACGCGTGGTCGCGATCAACCGCGTGGCCAAGGTGGTCAAGGGTGGTCGGCGGTTCAGCTTCACCGCCCTGGTCGTGGTCGGCGACGGCGACGGCACCGTGGGCGTGGGCTACGGCAAGGCCAAGGAGGTGCCCGCGGCGATCGCCAAGGGCGTCGAGGAGGCCAAGAAGCACTTCTTCAAGGTCCCCCGGATCCAGGGCACCATCCCGCACCCGATCCAGGGCGAGGCCGCTGCGGGCGTCGTGCTGCTGAAGCCGGCCTCGCCGGGTACCGGAGTCATCGCCGGTGGACCGGTGCGCGCCGTCCTGGACTGCGCGGGGATCCACGACGTGCTGAGCAAGTCGCTCGGCTCCTCGAACGCGATCAACATCGTTCACGCCACCGTGGCCGCGCTGAAGGGGCTCGAACGCCCCGAGGCCGTCGCCGCGCGCCGCGGCCTGCCGATCGAGCACGTCGCACCGGCTGCGCTGCTGCGGGCCCGGGCCGCCGGGGCTGGTGCC
>JBAPWU010000481.1:0-3323 GCA_049283855.1 Kineosporiaceae bacterium | reverse complement strand
CGTCACCGGTGCCCCGCGGCGAGGCGGGCCGCGCGAGCAAGGCCGGCGGGATCGCGATCGCGCTCACCTGGCTGGCCCTCGGCCTGCACCTGGCCGGGGTGATCGCCCGAGGGGCCTCGGTGCACCGGCCCCCGTGGGGCAACATGTTCGAGTTCGCCACCTCGGGCTCCGTCGTGGTGACGGCCGTCTTCCTGGCCGTGGCGAGCCGGCGGGACATCCGCTACCTCGGCACGTTCGTGATCGGCCCGGTGCTGCTCACCCTCGGCCTGGCCGTCACGGTGCTCTACGCCGAGGCCGCCCAACTGGTTCCGGCGTTGCGCAGCTTCTGGCTGCTGATCCACGTGTCGATCGCCTTCATCGCCTCGGCCCTGTACACGCTGGCCTTCTCCACCACGGTCCTGCAACTGGTGCAGGGCCGCCGCGAGCAGGCCCGGGCCGCCGGCCGGGTTCCGCGGCGAGGCCGGTTCATGGACGCCCTGCCCGGCTCCGCCGACCTGGAGCGCTCGGCCTACCGGCTGCACATCGCCGCCTTCCCGCTCTGGGGATTCACCCTGATCGCCGGTGCGATCTGGGCGGAGGGGGCCTGGGGCCGGTACTGGAACTGGGACCCGAAGGAGACCTGGACCTTCGTGATCTGGGTCGTCTACGCGGCCCACCTGCATGCCCGGGCCACCCGGGGCTGGGACGGGCGACGGGCGGCCTACATCGCCCTGTTCGGCTATGGCTGCCTGCTGGCGAACTTCCTGGTGGTCAACTTCTTCGCGGTGGGCAAACACACCTACGCCCGGTAGCACCCGCGACGGGCAGGCAGGGCTGACCTCAGGTGGGCTTGCCGCTGAGGTCGTCGCCCTCGCCATCCCGCTTGGCCCTCTCCTCGGCCTCACGGCGAAGACGTTCCAGCGAGCGCAGGAACTCCGGGTCGTCGTCCGGCGCCACGACGCGCTGCGGCCGGGTGCCGGGGCGGCCTCTGACCGGGGCACCGACCCGGCCGAGGGTCAGATAGGCCAGGGCGCCGGCGAGGGGGAACACCATGATGCCCACCAGCCAGACCAGCTTGGGCAGCAGACGGATCTCATCGGGCCGGCTGCGCAGGCAGTCCACGGCCGCATAGATCGCCACCCCGACGGTGACCAACAGGAGGACGGCGCGTGCCATGCCTCAACTGTAAGTCGTCCGCGCAAGCGCGCTGAACCGGGCGCTCACGTCGCGGGCCCGGGCCGGGCGTCCCACCAGCGGGCCGCTGACGGCATCGATCCCGATCCGGCGTGCGGCGGCCAGTTCCTCGGGGGTGGTGACGCCGTCGGCCAGGCAGCGCAGACCCATCCGGCGGCAGAGGGCGACCGCGGCGGACGCGGCCGCGGGCCGGTCGACCATGTCCTCGGTCACCCGGGGGTGCACCGAGATCCCGGACAGCGGCAGGCCGCGCACCAGGCCGGTCGCCGCCACCGGCGCCACGATGCCGGTCAGGATCACCTCGGCGCCCTCGGCGCGCAGCTGGGTCAGCGCCGGGCGCACCTGCGCGCCGTCGGAGACCGTGGCCACGTCGACGCCGACCACCAGGGCAGTGGCCGGCAGGTCGCGTCGGGCCAGGTGCCCGATGACGGTGGCGGGCAGGTCGGGATCGGCCAGCTGTGCCGCGGTGAGGCGCACCGCGAGCCGGCCGACCGGGAAGCCGGCCGCGTACCAGGCCGTGACGGCGTCCAGGCCGCAGTCGATCACCTGCATCCCCAGCACGCCGGCGAGTCCCATCGCCTCGGCCAGGGCCAGGAAGCGGTCGGCGGCGACGTCGCTGCCGTCGGGCCGGGTCCAGCGCGGCAGGGCCTGCATGGCGATCGTGGTGTCCTGACCGGGGTCCTCACCGAGCCGGACGATCGGCTGGAAGGCGGCCTGGATCCGTTGTGCCCGTAGCGCATCCCGAAGTTCGATCTCCAGGGCCCCGGTGACCATCGCCCCCGCATGGTGGTCACGGTCGTAGCTGCGCCAGGCACTGCGGTGGCCGTGGGTGTGCCCGGTGTCCGCGGTGGCGTGCAGCCGTGCCTCCTGCGCGGCGCGCAGCAGCGTCTCGCCGGTGGCCAGCTCGGCGTCGGACAGCGCGATCCCGATCGCGTAGGCGACGGTGGCCATCCGCGCGCCGCTGCTCATCGGCTCGGCGAGCAGCGTGGCCAGCCGGGAGGTGTGGCCCTCCGCGCCGCTCGGGCCGACGCCCTCGGTGAGCACCGCGAAGGTCGACGGGCCGAGCTGGACGACGGTGTCCTGGGCCGGCAGCCAGGCCCGCAGGCGCCGCATCGTCTGCCGGGCGACGTCCCCCGGTCCGGCTGCGCCCAGCTCGGCGAGGACCTGCTCGGGGTGGGCGACGTCGAGCAGGATCAGGGCCACCTGCCCGCCGATCACGTCCCGTCGATCGAGCGCCGCCTCGCACGCGCCGAGGAGGTGGCCGCGTCGGTTCACCGGATCGGGGCCGCCGGGCGGGGCCGCGGCGTCCGGCGCCGGTCCGGGCAGGGGGGCCTGGTCCAGGCCGGCCGAGATCCTCTCGGCCAGGGCGCTCACCCGCCGGGCGCGGCGTTCGGTCCGGCGGGCCAGGGCCAGGACCGGGACGGCGACCAGGACGGTGAGTGCGCCGGTCAGGGCGAGGGTCGCGGTCGTGCCGGTGGGCATCCGCAGGGGGCGGTTCGACCCGACCGCGGCCGGCAGGGCCACCGCCGCCGCGGCACCCACGATCACGGCGTGACGCCGCCACCTGGCCCTGGGGCGCGGGACGGGCGGGTCGTGCGCCGGCAGGGGTGCGAGCTCGGCGGTCGGGGTGTTCTCGGCGCTCATGGCGTCTCCCGGCATGCGTTCGGCTGGGGCGCCCCCTCGCCAGTGCGCATTGCGTCGGCCGTCCGGGGTCAGGGCTTGAGCCCCTCGGGTGACCGGCGCGCCGGGGGCTGACCTAGGCTGGCGGTGTGAACCCGCTGGTGAAGTACTCGCTGGCCCGACTCGTGCTCTTCGTCGCAGCCCTCGCCCTGCTCTCCCTGGCCGGTGCCGGTGGGATCTGGGCGATCGCGCTGGCCGCAGTGATCTCGATGCTGGTGGCCTACGTGCTGCTGCGGCCGTTGCGCGAGCAGGCTGCCGAGCAACTGCAGAACCGTGTGCAGCGCCGTCTCCAGGCGGCCTCCGACGCGGTCGGCACCACCGACGAGCAGGCCGAGGACGCCGAGGTGGAGCGGCTGCGCTCACCCCAGGGCCAGGCCGACTCCGAGTAGGGCCGCATAGGCCAGTTCCAGCCGTCCGGTGTCGCGCAGCACCGGCAGGAGCGCGAGCCCGGCGTCGGCGCGGCGCACGGC
>JBAPWU010000480.1:0-4453 GCA_049283855.1 Kineosporiaceae bacterium | reverse complement strand
GGCTGGGCACGCCGAGCGCCACGGCGACCCGCCCACCAGCGACGACGGGTGGGACGACCTGGCCCGCGACGCCGTCCGTGCCCACCGCGCGGCCGGGCTCTACGTCCCCGGGCTGGGCCACACCATCCACCGCCGCGGCGACCCCCGCACCCCCGTCCTGCTGCGGATCGCCGCGGAGGAGGGCCTGCGCGGGCCGCACCTGCAGCTGTTCGAGGCGGTCGGCCGGGTCCATCCGGAGCTGCTGGGCCGCACCCTGCCGCTCAACGGCGCCGGCGTCTGCGGCGCGGCACTGTGCGACCTGGGATTCCCCGTCGAGATCCTGCGCGGGTTCGCCCTGCTGGCCCGCGCCGCAGGCCTCCTCGGCCACCTCGCGGAGGAGCTGCGCCGCCCGATCGGCCTGGCCATCTACGACAACGTCGACCGCGCGACGGACTACTCGTCGAGCTGATGACCGGCGAAGTACATCAGGGGGTCGCTGAGCAGCTCGATCTGGATGCCGTCCGGGTCCTTGAAGTACATCGATTCCGGGATCCCGATATCGGGCCCGGCGTAGGTCACCCCGGCCGCATCGAGCCGTGCCCTGACCTGCTCCCACCGGTCGCGCGGTGAGGAGATGGCGATGTGCTGGACCGAGCCGATCGACTCCACCCCCGGCTGGAGGCCCAGGCCCGGGAAGTCGAAGAACCCGAGCAGGGTCTTGTTGCCGAGGTCGAAGAAGAAGTGCGACGAGCCCGGGTAGTCACGGTTCTCGGTCAGCTCCACCAGTGGGAAACCCAGCAGATCCTGGTAGAACCGGATCGTCTGCTCCACGTCGGAACAGATCAGGGCCGCGTGGTGGATGCCGCGCCCGGGCGTCGACGCCCGGGCCGCCGGCGGGCGCAGATAGCGCTCGCGCAACTCCGCTCGCCGTGCCGCAAGTTCGTCGAGCTCCGCGTCGGTCGGCATGTCGTGGACCCTTTCGGCGGCCCCCGGTGGAGGCGGTAGCGGATGGTATCCCGGCAGCGGGCGATCAGGGCAGGGGGGCCGCGGCCGGTGCGTGGCCCAGGGGCCGGGTGAACGTCAGACGCCACCGACCGTCGGCGGCGACGCAGTCCACCGCCGCCAGGTCACACATGGTGGCGCCAGGAATGGGCCGGTTCGTAACCCAGGACCCGCCTCGCCTTGGCGATCGAGAGCAGGGTCTCGTGCTCGCCCAGCTCGCCCCGCACCTCGACCCCCGGGAAGACCTCGGCCATCAGGGACGCGCTCGATCGCGACATCACCGTGTCGGCGTTCGCGATCACGAACACCTCACAGCCGGGCTGCAGGAAGCCCAGGGCCAGGCGTACCGCCTGGGCGCCGTCCCGGGCATCGATGTAGCCCCACAGGTTCCACTTGCGGGCCGACGGATCGGCGTCGAAGGACGGGAAGACCGCGTAGTCGGCGACCTCCATCACGTTGGAGAACCGCAGCCCCACCATCGTCAAGCCGGGATCCCAGCGGCACAGGTGGTGGGCCATCTCCTCCTCCAGCGCCTTGGTCAACGAGTACGTCGACTGCGGCAGCACCCGGTAGGACTCGTCCACCGGCGCGTACGGGGGCGGCACGTCGAACGGCAGCCCCAACACCGTCTCGCTGGAGGCCCACACCACCCGCTTCACCCCGGCCGCCCGCGCCGCGTTGAACACGTTCCAGGTCGCGACCGCGTTGTTCGCGAACGTCGCCGAGTTGGTCACCAGCCCGGGCGCCGGGATCGCCGCCAGGTGCACCACGGCGTCCACCACGCCCCCGCCCGGCGAGGAGTGCTCGTCGACGTGCCCGCCCACCACCTCGAGCACCTGCCCGTAGTCGGTCAGGTCCGCCACGACCCACTCCGCGGCGTCGTCCGCCCCCCGCACCCGATCGACGGCCAGCACGCTCCAGCCCGCCGCAGCCAGGTCCGGCACCACGGCCCGGCCGAGCTTGCCGGCTGCCCCGGTCACCACCACGCGTCCACCCATGGGCCGATCCTGCTCGCCCGTCGAACGCCTGTCGAGCCGCTACTCCGAATGGGTCACCGGGCCACCGGGCGCCCAAGGCCGCACCTGCGCACGCCGACCTACTCGGGGAGGAACCGCTCGACGAACCGCTCGACGGACCATTCGACTCGTGGGGGGACGACACCCGTGCAGGCACGACCGGCGGCCGGACGACGTCGCGCGCTCGACGCCGTCCTGGCCCGGGGTGCCTGGCTCATGCTCACCGTCGGCACGACGCTCAGCCTGGCCCGAGCCGACCACCCCCTCCATGCCCTGCTGCACGAGATCAGCCCCAGTGCCCGACGACCGGTCGACCTCGGACTGCCCCTGTTCTTCGGACTGTTGCTGACCCGGCTCCTGGTGCACGGGATCAGCACCGCCCGGCGCCGGGTCCCGCTGCTCCTGCTCGCCTCGGCGCTCATGCTGTGGGCCAGCGGAGCGCTGGTCTCGGACGCCACGGGGGGCACCCCGCAGGCCACCTCGTTCCCCACCCCGGCCGACACCCTGTTCCTCTTCGGCGGCATCAGCGTTGCCGTGTTCCTGCTCGTCGATCGCCGCCGGGGTGACGACCTGCCCGCGGCCACCTGGCTGGACACCGCCATCGCCTGCGGCGGTTCGGTGTCGGTGTCCTCGCTGATCATGTCCACGCCGCTGCTCAGCGGGCTCGCCCGGTACGTGCCGATCTATCCGATCCTCTACGCCGGGCTGTTCCTCGTGGTGGTCGGCCAGATCGTCCTCGGCACCCGGTCCCTGCGGCCCACCGGCCTCCCTCTGCTGATCGCCTTCGCCTGCATGGCCGGCTCGGACATCACCCTGGGCCTGGCCGTCGCGGCCGGCGACACCTCCTACGGCCTGGCCCTCGACCTCGCCTGGGCTTTCGCCCTGACCCTGCTGGTCGGCGCCGCCTGTTCTCCCTACCAGGCACCCGAGAGCAGCCGTCCCAGCGCCCTCGGCCACGGCGCGGGCGTCGTCGCCTTCGCCGCCGCCTCGGCCCTGGTGCTCGCCTTCGTGCCTCCCGGCGACACCCGGACGATCGCTGTCGGCCCCGCCCTGCTCGCCCTGACCGCCGCCACGATCCGGCTGGTGCTGGCACTGCGCACGGCGCGGGACGCCGCCGAGGCGTTCCGTCTCTCCCTCACCGACGACCTCACCGGCCTGCCGAACCGTCGCGGGGTGGTCGCCCGGCTCGACGCCGCCCTGGCCGACGGCGAGCAGGTCGCCCTGATGCTGATCGACCTCGACGGGTTCAAGGAGGTCAACGACACCCTGGGCCACTCGGCCGGGGACGCGGTCCTTCAGATCGTCGCCGCCCGGCTGCAGCAGGCGGCCGGTCCGCAGGTCCTGGTGGCCCGGCTCGGCGGCGACGAGTTCGCCCTGGTCCACCCCGGGGAGGTCGACGCCCGCCTGCTCGAACGCGCCGCCGAGCTACGCCTGGTGATCGGCAGACCCACCGAGGTGGACGGCATCGAGCTGGGCCTGGACTGCTCGATCGGGCTCTCGCTGTCGTGCGCGCAGCCCTGCGACAGCGGGGACCTGTTGCGCCGCGCCGACATCGCCATGTACCAGGCCAAGTCCGAGCAGCTCGGCTGCGTCCTCTACGACCCGGCCCGGGACACCTTCTCCCGCGAGCGCCTGCAACTCGGCGAGGAACTGCGTCAGGGCATCGCCCGTGACCAGCTCGAGCTCTGGTACCAGCCGCAGATCACGCTGGCCACCGGCGACGTGGCCGCCGTCGAGGCCCTGGTGCGCTGGCGGCACCCGGAGCGGGGACTGGTGCCTCCGGGGGACTTCCTGGGCGTCGCCCGCCGGGTCGGCCTGATGCGCGCCCTGACCGAGAGCACGATCCGCCTCGCCGTCGCCGACGCCGCCCGCTGGCACGCCCGGGGCATGCCGATCAAGGTGGCGCTCAACATGGCCCCGGCCGAGCTGCTGACCCCAGGCCTGATCGACCTGCTGCTCGAGCTGGTCGCGGACTTCGGGCTGCCCGGCGAGACGATGGTGGTCGAGGTCACCGAGGACTCCTTCCTGGCTGACCGCCGGCGCGCCCGGGACGTGATCGAGCAGTTGCAACGGGCCGGGATCGAGGTCTCCCTCGACGACTACGGCTCGGGGTTCTCCTCCCTGGCCTACCTGCGCGACCTGCCGCTGCGCGAACTCAAGATCGACCGTGCATTCGTCTCCCAGGTCGACCAGGACCCGCGCGGGCGGGCCATCGTCTCCACCACCGCCGACCTGGCCCACGCCCTGGGCATGCGGATCGTCGCCGAGGGGGTCGAGACCCGGCAGGTCTGCGACATCCTGCGCACGATCGGGATCGACGTCGCGCAGGGGTTCCACCTGGCCCGGCCGATGCCTGCCCGCCAGATCGAGGCCTGGGTGGCCGACCACCGCTCAGGCCACCCACAGGTGGGCGGCGAGCGCGACGGCGACGGCGGCCTCGACCGGCAGGGCGAGCG
>JBAPWU010000479.1:0-1843 GCA_049283855.1 Kineosporiaceae bacterium | reverse complement strand
GCCGACGGTGCCGGGAGCCAGGGGCCTGCGCGGCAGCGTGCAGGTGCGCCACGTCGACGCCGGGTCCTGCAACGGCTGCGAGATCGAGGTGGGCGCGGCGTTCGGCCCGGTCTACGACGCCGAACGGTACGGGGCGCGCCTGGTCGCCTCACCCCGGCATGCGGACGTCGTGCTGGTCACGGGCGTGGTCACCCACAACATGCGGGAACCGCTGCGGCGCACCGTGGACGCCACCCCGAGGCCACATCTGGTGCTGGCGGTGGGGGACTGCGCACGTACCTGCGGGGCCTTCGCCGGAGGGTACGGGGTGGCCGGCGCCGTGGCGGACGTCGTGCCGGTCGATCTCGAGGTGCCGGGGTGCCCCCCGGAGCCGGATCTGATCGTCGAGGCGCTGCGCCGGGTGACCGGGCGATGACTGCCGTTGCCGGCGGCCTGGTGATCACCTTCGTGGTCGCCGCGGTCGGCCTCGCCGCGGCGATGGCCCTCCCGGCCCGACACCGCAGCGCCGGGTCGGGCGGCGCCGCAGCACTGCTCGGCCTGGCCGGGGTGTGGACGGGCCAGCAGGCTCTTACCGGCGGAACCGGTGGACTGAGCGTGCCGTTGGCCCTGCCGCTGGCCGACGGCCGGATGGATGCGCTGGTGCTGGCCCCGGACCGGCTGGGCGGCCTGTTCATGATGATCGCCGGGATGGTGGGCGCGGTGACCGCCGTGTTCGGCATCGGCTACGCGCACGGCCCCGCGGCCTCACGCACCGGATGGAGCGGGTTCGTCCTCTTCCTGCTGGGGATGCAGGTGGTGCCGGCGGCCGGCGACATCCTGGCCTTCCTGCTCGCCTGGGAGCTGATGGCCGTGGCCTCCACGGTCCTGGTCCTCTCCGATCACTCGAGCCGCGCCGAGGTGCGCTCCGCCGGGCTGCGGTACGCCGTGATGACCCAGCTCAGCTTCCTGGCCGTGCTGGCCGGGTTCGCCGTGCTCGCTGCCGTGTCGGGCAGTACCCGGTTCTCGGTCATCGCCAGCAGCAGGCTCGACCCTCGTGCCGCCTCGATCGCCTTCGTGGTGCTGAGCCTCGGATTCGCCACCAAGGCGGGGCTGATCCCGGTGCACGTCTGGCTGCCGCGGGCCCATCCGCAGGCGCCCAGCCACGTCTCGGCGGCGATGAGTGCGGCCATGGTCAAGATGGGCGTGTACGGCGTGCTGCTGACCGTGACCCGGCTGCTGCCGGGCGGCGCGCGCTGGTGGGGCCTGGCGCTGCTCTCGCTGGCCCTGCCCTCTGCCCTCTACGGCATCCTGCAGGCGTCCGTGGCCAGCGATCTGAAGCGTCTGCTGGCCTATTCGACCACCGAGAACGTCGGGCTGATCCTCAGCGCCGCGGCCGTGTCGATGCTGGCCCGCAGTGCGGGGGCGATCGCGGTGGCCGACGTCGCCCTGGTTGCCGCGCTGATGCTGGCGGTCAGTCACGCGGCGTTCAAGACCGTGCTCTTCCTGGGTGCCGGGGCGGTGCTGCAGGCCACCGGTGAACGAGACCTGGACCGGCTGGGCGGCCTGGGCGCCGGGATGCCGGTGACCGCCGCGGCGTTCGGCATCGCCGCCCTCGGCGCGGCGGCCCTTCCGGTGAGCTCGGGTTTCGCCGCCGAGTGGGTGTTCCTGCAGGCGCTGATCCACGGCAACGGGCGGGGTGACCGGCTCTTCTCCGCCCTGCTCCCGGCCACGATCGCCGTCGTCGCCCTCACCGCCGGGCTCGCCCTGCTCACCTTCGTCAAGGCGTACGGCATCGCCTTCCTGGCCCGGCCGCGCTGTGCCGGCGCGGCCGCCGCGCGCGAGGTGAGCCGGTGGATGCAGGCGG
>JBAPWU010000478.1:0-2050 GCA_049283855.1 Kineosporiaceae bacterium | reverse complement strand
GGCGCTGACCTTCACGGTCGCCTTCGGGGCCGGCTTGGCGCTGACCTTCACGGTCGCCTTCGGGGCCGGCTTGGCGCTGACCTTGACGGTCGCCTTCGGTGCCCGCTTGACGGGCGACTTCGGAGTCACCTTGGCGCTCACCGTGCGGACGATCGCCGTGACCTTGGCGGTTGCCTTGGGCGCCTGCTTCGGGGCCGGCTTGGTCGCCGCCGTCGGCGCGGTGGTGTCGATCAGGGTCGCAGTGGCCGCGTTCTTGCGGATCGAGGCGACGCCGTTCAGCGCGGCCGCCTTGGTGGCGTAGCCCTGGGAGGTCGCGACGACCTGCCCGTTCGGGGCGCTCAGGGTGAACCGGTACGAGCCGGCCTTGTCCTTGCTGACGGTGAACTTCGCGGGCATGGGGCCTCCGATGTCGGGCGATCTGGGATCGCCGATGGTGTTCTCCGGCCGGGGCCGGAGCTGCGCCGATGGCGGCGCTCCCCTGGATCGACCAGGCGCTGTGCGCATGGTCAGGCCCAGGGGGAGTTCTCGAGCTGCTCGTCCATCGCCCCGCCCGGACGGCACTCGCCGCTGCGGTAGGCGTCCGGCATCTGGGGGTAGACGGTGAGCAGGTAGCGACGCACCAGGGCCTGCGCCTCGTTCAGGTTGGCGCCGAGCAACAGGCCGGTCTGGCGATCGCGTTGCAGCGCAGCGCATTCCGCTTCGGCTTCGTTCGTGATCCCGCGCATGTGCATCGCCTCGTGGGTGAGCACGTGCACCGCGATCATCTGGTCCTCGGTGGCCTCGCTGTGATCCGAACGCACCCAGTCGGCCAAGTCCTGACAGGTGTCGTACGTGATCACCGCGTGCCGCTCGGGCACGCCGTCCGCCCCGAACTGCACGTAGCCGCGCTCGGGGTGCACCTCCAACCAGGTCTGGCCCACCGTCTCGCACCGCACCGTCACCTTGTGCCCGGCGAGGACCCCGGCGACGTCCGCCAACCGCGACTCCAGCTGCGCGTGACGGATGATCGGGACGGCGCACAGCACGGCCGCCGCAGCGGAGATCCCCACGGTCGCGGCCGGGAACGGCCGGGGCCGACCGAGCGCGTCGACGCGCATCACGGTCCAGCGCAGTGTCACCGCCACGGCGAGGACGCCGAGGCCGAGACACACGGTGAGCAACACATCAGGGCGCATCGGCACCTGTTCGGCGTAACTGTAGGCATGACCGCTCACGCCGAGATCGCGGCCACCGGCGCGTCGGCGGGCGAAAGGATCGCCCCGGCGACGGACAGGTGATGGTGTGAGGACTGTGCCGACGCATCCGACGCACGGGCGCACCGAGCGGCTGGCGCGTTTCGAGCGGCTGGCACGTTCTGCGCATGCCCCGGTGCTGCGCTACCTGATCCGGCGCACCGACCGGGAGACCGCGGCGGACGTGCTCGCCGAGACGCTGGCCGTGCTCTGGCGCCGGCTCGACGAGGTGCCCGACGACACGGCCCTCCCCTGGTGCTACGGCGTCGCCCGGCGCTGTCTGGCCAATGCCGAGCGGGGTGCCCGGCGGCGGGCGGCGCTGGTGGCCCGGATCCTGGTGCTGGACCCGCCCCCGGCCATCGCGGCGTCCGGGGACGACGAGGCGGCGGACGCCGTCCGCGCGGCACTGCTGCGGCTGTCCCCGGACGAACGCGAACTGTTGCGGCTGTGGGCCTGGGAGGGGTTGGCGCCGCGGGAGATCGCGCTGGTGCTCGGGGTGAGCCCGAATGCGGTGAGCATCCGGCTGCACCGGGCCAAGCTCCGGCTGCGGGAGGCGATGCTCGGACAAGACGCAGCGGCCGCCGGACATCTTCTCGGTGAGGAGGGCGATACGCGATGAGCAGCGACCCGCACGACGACACGCACGACCCGCACGACCCGCACGACGTCCCGCACGATGCGTTGTACGCGTTGCTGCGGGCCGCGGATCCTGCGCCGTCCGGTCGCGCCCTGGGCGTCGACCCCGCATCCCTGGAGGCCGCGATGTCCGAGATCACCACGACGCAGACCCCCGCCGGCGACCGGGGACGCTCCTGGTG
>JBAPWU010000477.1:0-4525 GCA_049283855.1 Kineosporiaceae bacterium | reverse complement strand
AGGAGACCGCGCGCGGGGCCAAGCGGTCACCGGTGCACGCGCAGCTGGCGGCCGCCGGGGCGCGGTTCCGGGACGTGTCCGGTTGGGAGGGTGCCGACTGGTACGGCACCGTGGAGGACGACCCGCTCACCTGGGGGCGGCCGGCCTGGTTCGGGCAGTGGGCCGCCGAGCACCGCGCCGTGCGCGAGGGCGTGGGGCTGATGGACATGTCCTTCATGGCGAAGTTCCTGGTGCAGGGCCGCGACGCGGGCGCGGTGCTCGACCACCTGTCCGCCGGTGACGTCGACGGCGAGGCGGGCCGGGTCACCTACACCCAGTGGCTCAACACCTCCGGCCGGCTGGAGGCCGATCTCACCGTGACCAAGCTCGACGCCGAGCGGTACTGGGTGGTGGCCTCGGACACCGCCCATCGCCACGTCGAGACGCTGATCCGGCGGGCGCTCGGGTTCGGCGCCCTCGCCTCCGCCAACGCGACGGTGACCGACGTGACCTCGGGCTGGGCGCAACTCAACCTGCAGGGCCCGCGCTCACGCGACCTGCTCACCTCGCTCACCTCGGCGGACGTCTCTGATGCGGCGTTCCCGTTCCGCGCCGCGCGCACGATCGACCTCGGCTACGCGCAGGTGCTCTGCCTGAGGATCACCTATCTCGGCGAACTGGGCTACGAGCTGTACGTGCCCGCCGAGCACGCGGTCGAGGTCTACCAGCGGGTCGTGGCGGCCGGCGCGGCGTTCGGGCTGCGGCACGCGGGGCTGAAGGCGCTGTCGAGCCTGCGGATGGAGAAGGCCTACCGCGACTACGGCCACGACATCGACAACACCGACACCGTGGTCGAGGCCGGGCTCGGCTTCGCCGTCGCCCTGACCCGGGCGGACGGCGCGGCGCGCGACTTCATCGGCCGGGCCGCGGTGGAGGCACAGAGGGCGGCGGGCCCCCCGTCGTCCCGGCTGGTGCAGGTCCTGGTGGGCGACCCGCAGCCCTTGCTGTACCACGGCGAAGTGCTGCGCCGGGACGGCGTTGAGGTCGGCTACCTGAGGGCGGCGTCCTACGGCCACACCCTCGGCGGCGCGGTCGGGCTGGCCATGGTGAGCACGCCGTCCGGTGAACCCGTGACCAAGGCGTGGCTGGACGGCGGTACCTGGGACGTCGACATCGTCGATCGCCGCTACCCGGTCACCGTCTCGCTGCGCCCGCTCTACGACCCCACCTCGGCCCGGGTCAAGGCCTGAACCGGCGGCGGCGGCGCCCACTGGTGCGGCAGTGGTGGCGCCGGCGGCGCCGGGTCGTCCGCACACCGTCCGGCGGGCGACGGCACCCTGCGACGGCGCAGGGCGATCAGCTGGGCGGTGGCGGTGTTGGCCAGGCAGAAGTACACGGGGAACAGCAGCAGCGCCGGGTCGACCGAGGCGACAGCCACCACGGTGAGCAGACCGCTGGCGCCGGCCAGCGCATAGGTGGCCCTGGTCTCCGAGTGCGGGTCCGCCCAGATCTTGGGAACGATGGCCGCCAGCCCTGCGCCGTCCGCGATGGCTGCGCACGCCGCGGCGGCGGTCGGATCCGCCAGGGTGATCCAGCCGAGGACGCCGGCCCCGGCCACGGCCAGCATCAGCGCATTGCCCGCGGTGATCCCGCCCACGCCGCACCGGACGGCCACCGCGAGGACGGCGAGCGTGGTCAGCGCCTGGACGACCAGCACGACCAGGCCCCAATGGCCGCCGTCTGCCTCGTGCGCGGCCGCCGCGATCACCGCGATCACCCCCCAGACCAGCCAGCTCCCGCGGTGGGGCGTGGTCGTCCCGCGCCGGATGTCGCGCAGGTACAGCGCGGTGCCCGCCAGGCTCAGCCCGGCCCCGAGGGCCGCGGCCGCGACCGGCGCCCCCGGGGCGAGGTCATCGAACATGGCGGCCTGCCTGGCTCGCTGTGCTCGGACCCACTCCGTCCACCCCCCGTAGAGACCGCCGTCGCCGTGTCGAGTAGGGCCTCGGCAGGTGAGCCCGATCACTGAACAGGAGCGGATCGAGGGTCTGGTGATACGTCGGCAAACGGCAGCGGCGGCCCTCCCCGGAGGGAGAGCCGCCGCTGTCGTGCGGACGGAACGATCCGGAGGTACGCCCGGATCAGAAGTCCATGCCACCCATTCCGCCGTCGCCGCCCGGGGCGGCCGGAGCGGCCTTCTCCGGCTTGTCGGCCACGACGACCTCGGTGGTCAGGAACAGCGCCGCGATGCTGGCGGCGTTCTGCAGCGCCGACCGGGTGACCTTGGCGGGATCGATGATCCCGGCCTTGATCAGGTCGACGTACTCGCCGGTGGCTGCGTTGAGCCCCCAGCCGTCCTGCAGGCCGCGGACCTTCTCCGCCACCACGCCGCCCTCGAGGCCGGCGTTGATAGCGATCCGCTTCAGCGGAGCCTCGAGCGCGACCTTGACGATGTTCGCCCCGGTCGCCTCGTCACCGACGAGGTCCAGCTTCTCGAACGCCTTGACCGACGCCTGGATCAGGGCCACGCCACCGCCGGCGACGATGCCCTCTTCCACGGCAGCCTTCGCGTTGCGAACGGCGTCCTCGATGCGGTGCTTGCGCTCCTTGAGCTCGACCTCGGTGGCCGCGCCCGCCTTGATCACCGCAACACCGCCGGCCAGCTTGGCCAGACGCTCCTGCAGCTTCTCACGGTCGTAGTCGGAGTCGCTCTTCTCGATCTCGGCGCGGATCTGGTTCACCCGGCCGGCGATCTGCTCGGCGTCACCGGAACCCTCGACGATCGTGGTCTCGTCCTTGGTGATGACAACCTTGCGGGCCCGGCCCAGCAGCTCGATCCCGGTGTTCTCCAGCTTCAGGCCGACCTCCTCGGAGATCACCTGACCGCCGGTGAGGATCGCGATGTCCTGCAGCATGGCCTTGCGGCGGTCGCCGAAGCCGGGCGCCTTGACGGCAGCCGACTTGAACGTGCCACGGATCTTGTTGACGACCAGGGTGGCCAGAGCCTCGCCCTCGACGTCCTCGGCGATGATCGCGAGCGGCTTGCCGCCCTGCATGACCTTCTCCAGCAGCGGCAGGAGGTCCTTCACCGAGGAGATCTTGGAGTTGGCGATCAGGATGTACGGCTCGTCGAGCACGGTCTCCATGCGCTCGGCGTCGGTGACGAAGTAGGGCGAGATGTAGCCCTTGTCGAACCGCATCCCCTCGGTGAGCTCGAGTTCGAGCCCGAAGGTGTTCGACTCCTCGACGGTGATGACGCCTTCCTTGCCAACCTTGTCCATGGCCTCGGCGATCATCTCGCCGATCTGGGTGTCGGCGGCCGAGATCGAGGCGGTGGCAGCGATCTGCTCCTTGGTCTCGACCTCCTTGGCCTGCTCCAGAAGCTGCGCGCTGACCGCCTCGACGGCCTTCTCGATGCCCCGCTTGAGGGCCATCGGGTTGGCGCCGGCGGCGACGTTGCGCAGACCTTCCTTGACCAGTGCCTGCGCCAGCACTGTTGCGGTCGTCGTGCCGTCACCGGCGACGTCGTCCGTCTTCTTGGCAACTTCCTTGACCAGCTCGGCGCCGATCTTCTCGTACGGGTCCTCGAGTTCGATCTCCTTGGCGATGGACACGCCATCGTTGGTGATCGTGGGGGCGCCCCACTTCTTCTCGAGCACGACGTTGCGGCCCTTCGGGCCGAGGGTGACCTTCACGGCGTCGGCGAGCACATTCATGCCTCGCTCGAGCCCGCGCCGGGCCTCCTCGTCGAACGCGATGATCTTTGCCATCGTGTGGTGATCCCTCCGCGGTACCGGGGTGGTGGAAACGGCCGGACGGTGCCCGCGACGGACGGGACGGAGCGCGACGGTCCTGTCCCGCCGCAACCCCGGCCCTCACCGGACCGGCCCGGGAGCCTGACTCCCAGGTCTGTAGCTGTCACTCTCATGCGGAGAGTGCTAGTCACATGATTAGCACTCGACCCCGGTGAGTGCAAACCGTCACGACCGGATGCTGGGACGCGCGGCAGGGGCCTCAGTGCCCCGAAATCGTCAGAACCCACCCCCAGGCGTCCGTTGTGCCCTCCGGGCCTTGGTTCTGACGATGTCGGGGCAGTACCCCCGCCCCTGGGCTCGCGATCAGCGCGATGTCGGGCCGGGGCGGCAGGATCGGGACATGGCGGCGACGACGGCACGGGTGGCTCTGGCCCGGGCCACGGGTGGGGGCTGGTTGCTGCACCCGCTGGACGACGCCGGCGCACCCGCGGGCCCGGTCGAGCGCCTGCCCGACGCCTCCGCCCTGGCCAGCGCCGTTGCCCGGGTGGAAGAGCAGTCGCATCCGCGTTGGGTGTGGCGTGCGACGTCCGCGGGGTACCCCGCCCTGGTGACGGCGGGCGCCCGGGTGAACCGTTGCCACGACGTCGCCCACACCGAGGCGCTGCTGCTCGGGCACGAGGGTCGATGGTCCGAGCTCGCCGGCCTGGCCGGCGGCGGCGAGGACCGGGGCGAGCCGACCCTGCTCGACGAGCCGGCGCCCGACGACGCCACCCTGCTGGCCGAGCACGCCGACC
>JBAPWU010000476.1:0-3573 GCA_049283855.1 Kineosporiaceae bacterium | reverse complement strand
CGTTCGCGCACACCGCCTCCTACGACACCGCCGTCGCCCAGTGGTTCGCGGGCACGCTCACCGGGGGGTCGCCGGAGCACGACGGCTGGCCCGCCTACGCCGGACTCGCGCTGGAGCGGGCGGCGGTGCTGCGCTACGGCGAGAACCCGCACCAGAAGGCGGCCCTGTACGTCGACGAGGGGGCGGTCGCGGCGCCGGGCATCGCCCAGGCCACCCAGCTGCACGGCAAGGAGATGTCCTACAACAACTACGTGGACGCCGACGCGGCGGTGCGCGCGGCCTACGACTTCGCGGCGCCGGCGGTGGCGATCATCAAGCACGCCAACCCGTGCGGGATCGCGGTGGCGCGATCGGCGCCGGACGGCGAGGCCGACATCGCGGTGGCCCACGCGGCTGCCCATGCCTGCGACCCGGTGTCGGCCTTCGGCGGCGTGGTGGCGGCCAACCGCCCGGTCTCGGCGGCGATGGCGGCGCAGCTGGCCGAGGTGTTCACCGAGGTGGTCGTGGCCCCCGGGTTCGACGACGAGGCGTTGAGCCTGTTGACCCGGAAGAAGAACGTGCGCCTGATCGAGCTCACCGACGGGTATGCGCGCGCCGACGTCGACCTGCGCCCGGTCTCCGGCGGCATGCTGGCCCAGGACACCGACCGGCTCGACGCCCCCGGCGATGACCCCGGCACCTGGCGGCTGGCTTCGGGGGAGGCGGCGGACGAGGCGACCCTGGCCGATCTGGCCTTCGCCTGGCACGCGGTGCGGGCGGTGAAGTCGAACGCCATCCTGCTCGCGAGAGACGGTGCGAGCGTGGGGATCGGCATGGGTCAGGTGAACCGGGTCGACTCCTGCCGGTTGGCCGTGGACCGGGCCGGTGCCCAACGGGCGCACGGGGCGGTCGCGGCGTCCGATGCCTTCTTCCCGTTCGCCGACGGGCTGGTGCTGCTGGTGGAGGCCGGCGTCCGGGCGGTGGTGCAGCCCGGCGGGTCGGTGCGCGACCCCGAGGTGATCGCCGCGGCGCAGGCTGCCGGGGTCACGATGTACCTCACCGGCACCCGTCACTTCGCCCACTGAGCCCGGCTCGACACCGCAGGAGGCGCCGCCGTGGTCCAGTGGGAAGTCCCGCCCACCCGGCGGATCGCGTTCGTGGTGGTGCTGGGCCTGATGGCCGCCTCGGTCGTGGTCACCCTGGCGATGGACGACTTCCGCCCCGGGGGATATCTGCTGGCGGCGGCGATGGCGCTGGCCGCGGTGATCCGGGGGACTCTGCCGGAGAAGTACTGCCTCGGGCTGCTGGTGCGCTCGCGCAGCTTCGACGTGGTGACGGCGGCGGTCTTCGCGGTGGCGCTGGCCGTCACCACCGCCGTCGTCCCCGCCTGACGGGCGTGACGGCATCGACCCCGAGGAAGATCACGATGTAGATCACGATGCGGGGAACGGTGGCCGGTTCGGACATTTCTGAGCGGAATCACGCATCGTGATCTACATCGTGATCATGGTGTGGTGGCCGGGTGATCGCGGGTGGGTGCTTCCGGCTCAGGGTCGCGCTCAGGGTTTTCCCGGATTCTCGGCGGCGCACCGCTGATCTCACCCTTCTGATACGGACGGGGAAGGGGGAACCGCGTAGATTGACGGGTCGTCAGCATCAGCACAGGCGCTGTGCCCGGAGAACCAGGAAATCAAGGAGCGCGCGGATGACCGAGCCCACCCCCCTTGCCCCCCCGGCAGCCGAGGCGACGCTGACGTTGACCGCGCCCGAGGCGCCCAAGGCGGTGGCCGCGACCCAGGCACCCAAGCTGGCTCCGCAGGTGGACGCCGCGGCGCTGCCCGGTCTGGACGCCAAGGTCGAGGGGTACCTGGACGCCCTGCTCAAGCAGGCGCCGAACTCGCCCGACTTTGCCGCCAAGGCGAACGACGTGCGCACGATGGGCGACGTCGACATCCGCCGCGCGGCCGAGACCTCCAACAACCTGTTGAAGCGGCCGGTCAAGGCGCTGCAGGAGGGTGGCCTGTCCGAGGGATCCACGATCGGCAAGACGCTGATCGAGCTGCGCCGCACCGTCGAGGACCTCGACCCGCAGGGCGCGCGCGGCTCCAAGAAGATCTTCGGCATCCTGCCCTTCGGCGACAAGGTCGAGGGCTACTTCCGCAAGTACCAGAGCGCCCAGGGCCACCTCGACGGGATTCTGCACGCGCTCTACAACGGCCAGGACGAGTTGCGCAAGGACAATGCCAGTCTCAACCAGGAGAAGCAGAACCTGTGGGACACCATGGGCCGGCTGAACCAGTACGTCTACATCGCCGAGCGGCTCGACGCCCGGCTGGCCGCCGGCATCTCCGAGCTGCAGTCCGGCGACCCGGAAAAGGCCAAGGCGCTGCAGCAGGACGTGTTGTTCTACGTGCGCCAGAAGCACCAGGACCTGCTCACCCAGCTCGCGGTGTCGATCCAGAACTACCTGGCCATCGATGTGGTGATCAAGAACAACATTGAGCTGATCAAGGGGGTCGACCGGGCCTCCACCACCACGGTCTCGGCGCTGCGCACCGCGGTGATCGTGGCTCAGGCCCTGGGCAACCAGAAGCTGGTGCTGGACCAGATCTCGGCCCTGAACACCACCACCTCGGACATGATCCAGCGGACCTCGGAGATGCTGCGGGACAACTCGGTGCAGATCCAGGAGCAGGCCGCCTCGGCCACGATCGGGCTGCCGCAGCTGCAGGCCGCCTTCCAGAACATCTACGCCACGATGGATGCCATCGACACGTTCAAGGTGCAGGCCCTGGACACCATGGCGACCACGATCGGCACCTTGGAGACCGAGGTCGAGAAGTCCCGCGAGTATCTCGACCGGGTGTCCAAGCGCGACGAGCGGATCGCCTCGGGCTCCCTCGACCTCGGGGACGGCCGGCGCTGAGCCGCAGCGGCGGTGCCACGGGGGACACGACCACAGCGGGAAGGGCGGCACGCAGGTGTCACTGAAGGACTGGTGGGGGGCGCTGACCGGGCGACCCCGCGAGCCCGAGCCTGCCCCGATCGACATTCCGCGGGTGCCGACCGGTGACGAGCTGCTCACCCAGCTCGACGCGATCGACGGCGACATCCAGGACAAGGCCCGCCACGACCGGATCTCGGGCGTGGTCGCCTCGCGCGTCGCCGACATCTGCGCGACGGCCCGGGACATCATTCCCCGCCTGAACCAGCTCGGCGGCGGCACCCGGGACGCACACTCGGTGATGTCCACCGTCACCAGCTACCTGCCCGAGGCGCTGGGCACCTACCTGCGCCTGCCCCGCCAGTACGCCGACACCCGCCCGGTCGCCGGCGGCAAGACCTCGTTGATGGTGCTGGTCGACCAGCTCGACCTGCTCGGACTGACCATGGACAAGATCCTGGACGCCGCGACCCGCCGCGACGTGGACGCCCTGGTCGCGCACGGCCAGTTCCTGGCCGAGAAGTTCGGCCACTCCGCGGCGGGTGGCTCGCTCGACCTCGGACTGCCGGGAGGCCAGTCGTGACGCCCCAGGACGGCAGGGCCGACCTCTCCCTCGCCGATGCCCTGACCGCGCTGGCCGGGGTCGGGAC
>JBAPWU010000475.1:0-2912 GCA_049283855.1 Kineosporiaceae bacterium | reverse complement strand
TCGGCGAGGTCGAGCGCCTGGAACCGCTGAGGTCTGCCGGGCCCATGATCTCCGCGGTGTTCCGCAGCCTGCTGTCCGCGGCGGTCGCCTTCGGGCTCACCTCGGCACAGGACGGGCAGGAGTGGTTGTCGGGCTTCGAGCGTGACGTGCACGAGGACGGTGAGCGCACTGTGCCGAACGACGTTGTAGGCCGTCGCCTGGCCGGGGGTGCCGTCGGTGTGCTGCAGCGTGGAGGAAAGCACCTCCAACCTCAGCCGAGCACCCGGCATCGGTGCGTGGGTCTGCTTGACCCCGGTCCAGGGGTGCGGTCCTTCGACCGTGACGGTCAGCCCCTGGGCGGGGAACGTGGACCCGTTGACGGCCACTCCCATCCGGTGGCCGGCGATACCGCTGAAGGTGAGCGTGGCCTGCCGGAAGGGCTGGTCGAGGGTGACGTTCGTGGGCGTCCCCCAGGTGATCGGCCGGTCGGGCAAGTCGGTCGCCGTCACGGGGGTGAACGGCAGCACGCCGGCACCGTGGACCTCGAACTCGACCCTCAGCAAGCGCGCGGTGACGGCCGGTGCGACCTCGATCGACCGGCCGGCCAGGTCGGCGACGCTGCCGAAGGAGCCGGTGCCGACCCGGGTGCCCGCGGCGTTGTCGAACACGTACAGGTTGCCCTCGGTCGGGGTGTCCGAGGCCGCCGAAGTGAGTGCGAACCGCTGAGCGGCGGGCACGGTGACCCGGTAGACGTAGGTCTCCCAGTCGGTGGAGGTCGGGGTGCCGAGGGTGAGTGTGCCGTTGTCGACCGATGCCTGGGCGCTGGGTGCCGCCAGCATCCGGGCTCCGAGGAGCAGTGCCACCAGCATGACGTTCCGCGTCGGAAGTCTGCGCCCCACGTCGAAACCCGTTCGGCCTCGCCGATCCCCGATGATCAGCCGCTCGGCGCACTGCAGACCCCGTGCCGGGCGCAGCGCCGTCGCTTTGCCGGATCCTCATCTGCGGGGGGCTCGCACCGCCGACTGTCAGATCGCCTGTCGACAAGACCACGATCAACCGTGCGAGGGCAGCTCAAGCACCACGTCCCGGCCGACGACCCACAGTGGGAACAGTCCTTGTCGGAGGCCCGTGGCAGAGTGCGCCACGTCAGCGGCAACACCCTCAGTTCCGTGAGCTATCCATGTCCGAACTGTGCGGGGCCCTCTCCGCCGAAGAGCCGATCGTGGCGGCGTGGCAAGCGGACTCCGCTCACCTGGTCGGTGATCGAGACGTTGACTCGGCGTCTGCGGCGCGGGCAGCGGGCGAACGATGATGATGCGGCTCCGGCGCGTCCGGTGCGACAATGGACCGCGAGAGGTGGTCACCGTGAGCACGACGCCAGAGCCAACCCAGTCGATGTGGCCATTGCCGACGCCTGACGTCGTCTCGACTGAGGAACTGGTACGCCGTCAGGGCGCCCAACCGTTCACCTCTCTGAACGACCTGCCTGAGGTCGACCCGTTCAATGGGGACGAGGAGTACGACGCCTTCCTCGAGGACCTCTACGAGACCCGGCGCCGCGACGTCGCGTGAGCCTTGTCGTCCTCGACACTGACGTCGCGTCCTCGCTATTGCGACGTCGTACTCCCGAGCCTCTGCTTCGCCAGCTGACCGGGAACATCCTGGCCGTCACCTTTGTCACGGTCGGAGAGCTCACCAAATGGACGCTCATTCGACGGTGGGGACCGAGCCGGATCGCCGCGATGGACTCTTTCCTCGCCGGCCTGGTCGTCCTCCCTACGACACCCAGGTCGCCGCCACCTGGGGACAGTTGCAGGCGTACGCCCAGCTGCGCGGACGACCACGGCCGCAGAACGACACCTGGATCGCGGCGTGCTGCCTTGCTCGGGACCTTCCACTGGCATCGTTCAACGTCAAGGACTTCAACGACTTCGCTGACCACGAGGGGCTTTCGCTCATCACGTAGCTCTCGCAATCCTCGCGTCCCGGGCCGAAGCGGTGACCGTGGTGCTACGAGGCGGTCAGGGCGAGCCGTAGCTTGCCGGTCTGGACCCACCCAACTCGGGCGTATCGATCGTCAAGGCGAGTCTCGTGTCAGACAACAGTTACTCCTCACTCATGCCGGGGAAGGTCCACCCCGACCCAGCGCGACGGCGTCGGCACCGCGCCGGTGAGCGCCGTGACCAGGAACAGCGGCAGGATCACCGCCCAGCCCAGACGTCGCGCCCGCCCCCGGCCGGAGCCGTTCGGACCGAGCGGACCGTCGGTCCGCTCCTATCCTGCTGGCATGGACCTTCTGCCGAGTCTGCGCTCGGCCGGTGCCGAGGTGTTCGCAGGCCACGGCGTTCGGTTCGCCTACCTGTTCGGATCCCACGCCCGGGGCCAGGCCCGCGACGGCAGCGACGTGGACGTGGCCGTGTACTTCGCCGACGACGTGCCGACCAGTGAGTACTTGGAGCGGGCCACGCTCCTGTCGGGCCAGCTCGCCTATCGTGCCCACGCCGGGCCCATCGACGGCATCGTCGTCCTCAACGAAGCACCGCTGCGCCTGGTCGGGCGCATCCTGCGCGACCGCGTCGTGCTGTACGGCATGGACGATCCCGCCCGCGTGGACTATGAGATGCGGATGGGCAACCTGGCCATGGACTTCGAGATCCACGCCGCCCCGCTGGACCGGGCGCTTCTGGCCGCCATGGCCGCCGAGGGTCGCGTGGCCGACGACGGCAGCTGAGCCTCGCTCCCCATCAGCGGATCGTGGTGGCCCCGATCATTTCGGGCTCTCCCGGCATGAGTGTGGGTCACCCGGCGCGAAGCCTGCGGTGAGGCAGCGCTCCTGCGGCGAGACCGAGGCTCGAGCCAGAGCCAGGGCTGCTCGCCTGTACTTCATGGTGGCGCAGACCATTGAATCTGAGACCGAGCCACGGGCATGGGCC
>JBAPWU010000474.1:0-6269 GCA_049283855.1 Kineosporiaceae bacterium | reverse complement strand
CCTACGCCGTCCGCGCCAGCGACGGGAGCCGGTGGCGGGCGACGACCTTCCCGGCAACCGTGCGCGACCGGACAACGGGCCAGGCCACCGGGGCCGCGGTGACCATCCTGCAGAGCACCTCCGGGGTGGACGCCGCCGTGGCGCGGCTGAAGCTGCTGACGCTGCTGATCGGCGCCGCGGTGCTGGCCACCTCGGGCCTGCTCGGCTGGCTGGCGATCCGGCGCGCGTTCGTGCCGCTGCGCGAGGTGGAGGACACCGCGGCGGCGATCGCGACCGGTGACCTGTCCCGACGGATCCCGCAGCGGCCGGCGAGCACGGAGGTCGGCCGGCTGACCTCGTCCCTGAACGGGATGCTCACCCAGATCGAGGGGGCCTTCCGCTCCCGCGAGGCCTCCGAGGAGCGGACCCGGCGGTTCGCCGCGGACGCCTCGCACGAGTTGCGCACGCCGCTCGCCTCGATCCGTGGCTTCGCCGAGCTGTACCGCCAGGGTGCCGTGCCGGCCGAGGAGGTGCCGCGCACCCTGCGCCGGATCGAGGACGAGGCCAAGCGGATGGGCGGCCTGGTCGAGGACCTGCTGCTGCTCGCCCGCCTCGACGAACAACGACCGACCCGCACCGAGCCGGTCGACCTCGCCGTGCTGGCCGGCGACGCGGTGCACGATGCGCGTGGCCTGGACGCCGGGCGCACCGTGCGCCTGGTCGGTCTCGGCGATCAGGACGGCGAGGGCGGGGCACGTGGCCCCGCCCCGGCCCCGACGCTCGGGGACGAGGACCGGCTGCGTCAGGTGGTCGCCAACCTGCTCGCCAACGCGGTGCGGCACACTCCGGCCGGCACGCCGATCGAGGTGGCCGTCGGGACGGCGCAGGCCAACGGCTCGGCGCACGCCGTCCTCGAAGTACGCGATCACGGGCCCGGGCTCGGGGCGGACCAGGCCGACCGGGTGTTCGAGCGGTTCTACCGCGCCGATCCGTCCCGCCGGCGCGGGCAGGGCGGAGGGTCGGGGCTGGGACTGTCGATCGTCCAGGCGGTGGTCACGGCGCACCGGGGGACCGTGTCGGTGCGGGAGACACCCGGCGGCGGGGCCACCTTCGCGGTCGACCTTCCCGGCGTCGCCGGCACCGAGTGATTCCGCTCACTCCCGCTCTCACCAGCGGTTTTGCCGTCGACGGAGGCATCGTCCCATGACAGGATGTAAACGGTGCCAAGGGGCGACGACGGAGACCCCGGCGTTCGCTCCTTGGGCCAGGCCATCAGCGCCGAACGGAAGTGAACGATCATGTCGTCCCTGGCCCCGGCCACGACCCGCCACGACGAGCAGCGCGGCCTCTGGGCCCGCTTCCTCGACGGCGTCCTCCCCCACCCCGACCCCGACCACCTCGTCCCGGTCGCCGAGGTGGCCCGCGCCGCGGTGCCTCTGGTCGAGGAGTGCCTGTCGGACGCCCAGCTACCATCCTTGATCCACGAGATCTCCGGCCGGTGGGGGGCCGAGTCCCGCTTCCAGGTCCTGGTCCCTGCCCGCCAGGCGAAGGCGGCCGCCGAGCTGGTCCGAGGCATCTGACCCCACCATCCCGGGCGGAGCGCGGCCGACCCGCACCCGGCACCGCCGCCCTGCCCCTGCCGTTGGGCCCTGGCGACACCTCCGGGAAAGACGCCACTTCACCATGTCCGTCGAGGAGATCCGCATGATCCTCTCGGCCAGCGAGAAGGACGGGACGCTGGCCCCGGAGGAGACCGAGATGATCCGCGGCGTGTTCAGGCTCGACGAGCACACGGTGCGCGAGGCGATGATCCCGCGCACGCAGATCCGCGCACTGGCCGAGCACGAGACCCTGGCCACGGCCCTGCGCTTCTTCCGCGACATCCCGCACGCCCGCTTCCCCGTGTACGACAAGAGTCTCGACCGGATCACCGGCGTGGTGGCGATCAAGGAATTGCTGACCGTGATGGCCGAGGGCAGCGACGATCCCCACGACGACGTCAGCCAGAGACCGGTCAGGGACTTCGCCAAGGCGCCGTTCATCGTGCCGAACAGCACGTTGCAGAGCGATCTCCTGAAGGACTTCAAGCGCACGCGGCAGCAGATGGCGATCGTCATCGACGAGTACGGCGGCACCGAGGGCATCATCACGCTCGAGGACATCCTCGAGGAGATCGTCGGCGACTGCGAGGACGAGTTCACCCGCCAGGCCAGGCGGGTCCGGAAGCTCGTCGGCAGCCAGTACGAGATCGACGCGTCGATGCGCGTCTCCGACCTGGAGAACCTGCTCAGGTTCCCGTTCCCGAAGGACGACGACTACGTCACCCTGGCCGGGTTGTTCTACAAGGAGTTCGGGAGCGTCCCGGACGTCGGGGCCTCGGTGATGCTCGACGGAGCCAGGCTGACGGTGCTCGAGATGGACAACCACCGGATCACCCTGGTCAAGTTCGAGGACACCGCGGTCGGCGCGGACGGGGTCGTCCGCCTGGCGGACAGTTCCTCCGCCCCCGACGCCGGCGTCCCGGCCGAGGTCCCCATGCAGCCGGGTGCACCCACGCGGGAGGGCCCTCCGGAGCGCTCTCGTACCTCATTCACAGCTGACTCCCAGGCGGCACCAAGCACGGTGTCAGCCGACAGCGGTGTGCTGGAGGCATGACGCAGATCCTCCCGCCCCCCACGTCGCATCCGGCACCGCCACCCCTGCCGGTGACTCCCACGGCGCCGATCCCCCGGGCCCGCTCCCGCCGTCCCGGCTGGACCGGAGTGATCGCCGTCGGCACGGGGGCAGCCATCGTGTCCAGCCTGCTCACGGCCGGACTGGTGACCGCCCTCGATCAGAACGGGGCACCGGCCTCGAGCACGGTCTCCTCCACCACTGCCGCCCCGAGTGCCGCGGCACCCCTCGTCGCCGCCGACGGCACCACCCCGGACTGGGTGACGGTCGCCGCCACGGTCGAGCCGAGCGTGGTCTCGGTCCAGGTCGCCGGCCCCTCCGGCAGCGGCGAGGGCTCGGGCATCGTCCTGGACACCGCCGGGCACGTGGTGACGAACAACCACGTCGCGGCCGACGCCTCCGGCGGCGGGACGATCACGGTGGTGCTCTCCGACGGGCGGTCGTTCGCGGCCACGATCGTCGGCACCGACCCCTCGACCGACCTCGCTGTGATCAGGCTCAACGCCCCGCCGTCCGGTCTGAAGCCGGCCGCCTTCGGTGACTCCTCCACCGTGAAGGTCGGCCAGCAGGTGATGGCCATCGGCAACCCGCTCGGCCTGTCGGACACGGTGACCACGGGGATCGTCAGCGCGGTGGACCGGCCGGTGACCACGGGGTCCAACGCGCAGCAGAACCCGTTCGGGGGCGGCACGGCCGCCAGCGAGCCGGTGGTGACCAACGCCATCCAGACCGACGCCGCGATCAACCCGGGCAACAGCGGCGGCGCCCTGGTCGACGCCGGCGGCCGCGTGATCGGGATCACCTCGTCCATCGCCTCCCTCGGATCGTCCGCCGGCGGGCAGTCGGGCAGCATCGGCCTCGGCTTCGCGATCCCGGCCAATCCCGCCAAAGACGTTGCCACGCAACTGATCGAGAACAAGACCGTCGAGCACGCCTATCTGGGGGTCACCCTCGCCGACGCCGCGGTGAGCGTGGACGGCGCGCAGCGGCAGGCCGCAGTGATCGGTTCGGTCACCGCCGGCACCCCGGCCGCCCGCGCCGGGCTCCGGACGCGGGACGCCGTGATCGCCGTCAACGGCAAGGCGCTGGACAGTTCGGAGTCCCTGGTCGCGCGGGTCCGCGAGCTGCGGCCCGGTACCAAGGTCACCCTGACCGTGGTGCGCGACGGTGCCAGCCAGGAGGTCGTCGTCACCCTCGCGGCGCGGCCCGCCTCGGGCTGACCTACGCGACCTGCTGCAGCGGCCGGACCGGCTCACCCGATGCGGTGAGCTGGTCCGGCGCCGCGGCGAGCCGGGCGTACCCGCCGTCCGCCTCGATCAGCTCGCGGTGGGTCCCCCGTTCGATCACGGATCCGCCGTCCAGCACCACGATCTGGTCGGCGCTCTCGATCGTCGAGAGCCGGTGCGCGATGGTCAGCGTGGTCCGGCCGGCGATCAGCGCGTCCAGGGCCCGCTGCAGGGCCCGCTCGGTGTCGTTGTCGAGTGCGCTGGTCGCCTCGTCGAGCACCAGGATCCTCGGGCTGCGCAACAGGGTGCGGGCGATCGCCAGCCGCTGCTGCTCCCCGCCGGAGAACCGGTACCCACGCGCACCGACCAGCGTGTCCAGCCCGTCGGGCAGCGCGGCCACGACGTCGGCCACCTGCGCGGTGGCCAGCACCCGCCAGAGCTCGTCGTCGTCGGCATCGGGCCTGGCCAGCAGCAGGTTCGCCCGGATCGAGGCGTGCTGCAGGTAGGTCTCCTGGGAGACCACCCCGACCAGCGCGGCCAGGGTCTGCGGATCCAGGTCGCGCAGATCGACCCCGTCGATGCTGATCCGGCCCGCGGTCGGATCCTGCAGCCGTGGCAGCAGGGAGGCCAGGGTGCTCTTGCCCGAGCCGGTGTGCCCGACCACGGCCAGCGTGGTGCCGGCCGGGATGGTCAGGTCCACGTCACGGACGGCGTCGACGTCGCTTCCCGGGTAGCGCAGGCTCACGTTCTCGAACCGCACCTCCCCACGCGCCGAGGAGACCTCGACCGGGACCGGGTGCGTGGGCGGCGCGACGTCCGGCCGCAGATCGAGGTACTCGTAGATCCGGCTGAACAGCGCCATCGAGCTCACCCACTGGGCACCGACATTGAGCAGGCCCATCAGTGGGCGGAAGATGCCGGCCTGCAGGGTGGAGAAGGCGATCAGGGTGCCGATGGTCATGCCGCCGGAGGTCGCCGGCAGCCCGGCGGCGAGGTAGATCAGGGCCGGGATGGCGGCGAACACGATCTGCATGGTGGCCATCCGCCAGCGCCCGGCGAGCTGGGAGCGCAGCTCGAGATCGATCAGCCGCTCCGACGTGCCGGTGAACCGGTGCGCATCGGCACCGGTGGTGCCGAGGGTCTTGGCGAGCCGGATCCCGCTGACCGAGAGGCCCTCCTCGACGTGGGTGTGCAGCTCGGCCAGCGTGCGCTGGCGACGGGCGGTGACCTCCCGGCGGACCAGCGCGACCCGGCGGGTCAGCCAGACCGCCGGCGGGATCACCAGCAGCGAGAGCAGGCTGAGCCGCCAGCTCAGCGCCACCATGGCCACGGACGTGGCGACGGCGGTGGTCAGGTTGGAGGCGATGGAGGTCGCGGTCGAGGTGACCACCGACTGCATCGCGGAGATGTCCTGGATGATCCGGGACTGGATCTCCCCGCCCCGGGTGCGGGTGAAGAAGCCGACCGATTGCCGCTGCAGGTGGGCGAAGACGCCGGTGCGCAGGGTGTGCATGACCTGCTGGCCGACCGTGGTGGAGATCCAGGTCTGGACCACGCCGAGCAGCTGGGTGACCACGGTCACCGCGAGCATCGCCGCCACGGCCCAGACCAGCAGCGCGACGTTCTGCTGCGGGATGGCGTCGTCGATGATCGAGCGGACCAGGAACGGCTGCGCCATACCGATCACGGACGTGGCCACGATCAGGGCTGTGACCACCCCCACCTGGGTGCGGTGCGGGGCGAACAGGGCCGCCACCCGGCGGAACGGAACCGGCTTGTCGGCGAGCTGGGCGCGGTCTCGGGGGTCCACCCGCATCGCGCCGCGGGTCCCGCCGCCCGGCCCACCCGAGCCGCCCGGTCCGCCCGAGCCGCCGTTGCTCTGATCAGAGATGTCTGCCACCTGGCACCATCTCCCTTCGTCGTCGACCTCATACTGAGGTTACCTCACTATGAGCGAACCCCCGGATCCTCGGTAGCATTCCCGGGGTGAACCCCCGATCCGAGGCGACCGGCCCGGACGATCCCCGCCTCGGCGACCTGCTGCCGGCGGCGACCCGTGCCCTGCGCCACGAGTGGGCGGCGCAGTTGCAGCCCCACGGGATCGCCCCGCACCATGCCCGCGCCCTCCGGCTGGTCGTGCGCGACGGCGCCGCCCGGCCGGGCAGGATCGCCGAGGAACTGCGGATCGCCCCGCGCTCGGCGACCGATGTGATCGACGCGCTGGAGCAGCGGGCGCTGGTCGAGCGGCTGCCCGATCCCCAGGACCGGAGGGCGACGACCGTGCGGGCCACCGCGGAGGGACTGGCCCTCCTGGGCCGGATCGAGGCCGCCCGCCAGGCGGGGGCCGAGGAGTTCTTCGCCGCCCTCACCGCGCGCGAGCAGGCCCAGCTG
>JBAPWU010000473.1:0-5852 GCA_049283855.1 Kineosporiaceae bacterium | reverse complement strand
GGACCCGCCCGGCAGCCAGAGCGTGCGGGTGCGGCTGTCGGCGCCCCCACCGCTGGACCTTCCTCTGGCGCTCGAGCGGTTCACCACCGCGGACGGCGCCGCCGGGCTGCGGCTGCGCGACGGCGACGCCCTGGTCGCCGAGGCACACCTGAGCGACGCCGACCCGACCCCGGTCCCGCCGCTGACCACGGACCCGGACCGGGCCTTCGCCCTGGCCGTCGAGGCCGGCGAGCGCTACCCGGGCCGGGTCGACCACCCCTTCCCGACCTGCCTGGCCTGCGGCACCGGCCGCGCCGAGGGGGACGGCCTGCGGCTGCAGCCCGGTCCGGGCGACCCATCCGACGCGACGACGAGCACCGCGTGGGTGCCGCATCCGGCCTTCGACTCCGGCGACGGCCGGGTGGATGTCCCCATCACCTGGGCGGCGCTGGACTGCCCCGGCGGGTGGTCGGCGGACATGATCGGTCGGCCGATGGTGCTGGGCACGATGACCGCCCGGGTGCTGCGCCGTCCGGCGATCGGTGAGCGGTGCGTCGTCCGTGGGGTGGCCGAGCCGGCGTCGGGGCGCACGGTCCCGACCCGGAGCACCCTGTACGGCGCGGACGGCGAGGTGCTCGGGGTCGCGGCGCAGATCTGGGTGGTGGTCGACCCGCGGGCCTTCACCGGCTGAGGTTCAGGTGCATCCGGATCGTCCGGTCGCGGCGAAGAGGGGATGACAGCACCGTCCGCCCTGCTCCCCGCGAACACATGACGAAAGGTGTGCATCATGGTCTCCACCCGTCGCATCCTCGGACTCTTCACCGGGATCGCCCTCGCCGCCGGAACCGGCCTGGCTGCTGCTCCCTCCGCCAGCGCGAGCTCGCACAACTGCCCGCCCAAGCCACCCGCCCACGCGCCGGGCACGGCCTCCCTCGCCTCGGTCCTCCTGTCGGACGGCAACCAGTTCGACCACAACTGGAAGGACTACGACATCGTCACCGAGGCCGTCGTGGCGGTGCTGAAGGCCAAGCCCAACTCACCGGTCAAGGTGCTCACCGACGGCAACGTCGCCCTGACCACGTTCGCTCCCACGGACGCCGCGTTCCAGCGTCTGGTCAAGGACATCAGCGGGAAGTGGGTCGCCAAGGAGAAGGACGTGTTCGGGGCCGTGGCCGGCCTGGGCATCGACACGGTCGAGACCGTTCTGCTCTACCACGTCGTGCCCGGCGCGACGATCACGGCCAAGGACGCCGCCAAGGCCAACGGTGCCCGGCTGACCACTGCTCAGGGCGGCAAGATCACCGTGATGGTGGGCCGGTCCGGGATCCGGCTGGGCGACGCCGACCGGAACAGCCCGGACCCGCGGGTGGTGGCGGTCGACATCAATAAGGGGAACAAGCAGATCGCCCACGGGATCAACCGCGTCCTGCGCCCGATCGACCTGCCCCACTGACCACACCGCCGGGCGGTCATGGCGTTCGTGCCCTGACCGCCCGGCGGCGTGTGTTCGTCCTCGAGCGCTCCCGCGCAGGGTCAGGTGGTCTGGGTGCTCTCGCCGACGGTCTTCGGGCTGGTCTCGGAACGCTCGGCGTGAACCGTGTCCTTGCGGTCCTTGACCCGCGAATCGCCCTTCCCGACCGTGATCGTGTCCTTGCCCCTGCCGCCGTCGACGTGGTCGCGACCCGACCCGGGTTCGATCGTGTCGTCATCGCCGCCCCCGAACAGGCGGTCCCTCCCGGATCCGCCGTAGAGCGCGTCCTTCCCAGCCTCGCCGAACAGGGCGTCGTTGCCGGCCTCACCGCTGAGCGTGTCGTCTCCCCCGCCTCCCGAGAGCCGGTCGTTGCCCTTGCCGCCCGCGAGCTTGTCGTCGCCCGCCCCGCCGGCCAGACGGTCGTTGCCCCTGTCTCCGTTGAGGGTGTCGGCCCCCGCGCCGCCGTCGACCCGGTCGTTGCCCGATCCGCCGAACACCGTGTCGTCACCGTCCCCGGCGGCGATCACGTCGGGCCCGGCCGAGCCGCAGATGGTGTCGTCGCCGCCCCCGGACTTGATCACGTGGCCCGGCGCCCTGACCAGGATCACGTCGTCGACCGCCTCGCCGTCGGTCACCGCCCCCTCGACCACCCGCGGAGAGGATCGGTCGACGGTGATCGTCGCCGCCTTGCCGTTGCACATCGCCGTGGTCTCGGTGTGGGCGGTCAGGGCCGAGGCCGGGGCCTGCGCGAGCAGGGCGAGAACGGGAACGGCGACCAGCGTGAGCAGGGTGGCGGGACGGCGCACAAGTGCCTCCGGGCAGGTAAGGGATGGGCCTCCTGCGTCATCGGCACCCGGGACGCCGCACTCGATCCCCCGCCCGGGTGACGGCGCATCGACGGCCTCGTGCAGTCGGCCTCGATATGCGTTGCGGGAGCGCCGGAGGCGACGTAGGTTTCCCGGTACACGGGAAGGGAGGTGGTCCGGAGTTGGATAGTCGACGGACGCGTGAGGTGGCTGTCCGCTAGCCGCTGCTATCGGACGGACTGCCCCGACCCCCACGCACGCCGGGACGGGGACGCTGTCGGCCGCATCGGCCGGCGACGATCAGGCAGTCACCGCAGCCCGTGGGAGCCGTGGCTCGTCCACCATGGCACGCCGCATCCGTGCGGCAGCCCACGGGCTGTTGCCTGCCTCGGGATCGACCCGATCAGGCCCCCGTGCGTGGGCGCTTGCGGCCGAACCCCAGCGCGCGGGCCGCGAGCCAGGCGAGGGTCCACGCGAGCGCACCGGCTCCCATGAACTGCACCACGTGTCGGACTCCGGCGATGGCCGGCTGGTACAGCCCGGGCTCCATCGGAGTCGGGGTGGGCCGGCCGACGGCCTCGGCGAGCCCCCAGACGATCGCCGCCAGCGCCAGCGAGCACCCCAGCACGACCGCACCACGCGTGACGGCGCGCATCAGCGCCCCCTGCGCAGCACGGCCCTGGTCTGGGTCAGGATCCAGCCTCCGTGGGAGAGCAGGTGGAAGGCGAGCACGAAGAGCAGCGCGGCGGAGGCAAGCGCGTGCACGCGCATCCACAAGGTGGTCTGCTGCACGTGAAGCCCGACCGTCGGCAGCACCGCCTCGCTGATCACGAACCCGGAGAGCATGACCGTGGTGGCCAGGGACCACATCGCGAGGTCCAGCAGCCGGTTCACCTGGTGCTGCGCCCTGACCCGTAGCCGCTTCAGGTGACGCACCACCCAGTTCCAGTGCATCACCACGTGGGTCAGCAGGACCAGCACGATCCCGACGGCGATCCACTCATGGAGGGGAACGCCGGTCAGGCCCGGCACGGCGGCCAGCATCCAGGCGGCGAACAGGCCGAGATCGACCCAGTACTTGCGGCGCGCCTCGCGCCCGCTGCGGGGAGCGCCGGCGTCCGCCTCGCTCCGTGCCTCCAGACCAGCGAAACCCATAGTCCACAACCCTGGCCCATCCGGACGGCGCCGTCACCCCGATCGCCGGAATCGGCGCTGCAGGCGGTTCGCCGACCCGGCCGGGCCCGGATCGGGCACCCTGGTCGGATGGCTGAGATCCGACGACTTCCCGAACGTGCCCTGGCCGACCGTTCCGAGCTGAACCTGATCCTCGACTCCGCCCGGGTGGCGACCCTGTCGACGGTCGAGGGCGGTCTGCCGCTGGTGGTTCCTCTGCTCTTCGCCCGCGACGGGGATCGTCTGCTCCTGCACGGCTCCACCGGGGCCGGCGCGCTGCGCCTGGCCGCCACCGGTGCCCCGATCGCGCTCAGCGTCGCGCTGCTCGACGGGCTGGTCTATGCCGACAGCCTGTTCCACTCCAGTGCCAACTACCGCTCCGCAGTGGTCACGGGCGTCGCCCAGGTGCTGGACGGCGAGGAGGCGCAGCGCGGCCTCGACCGCCTCGCCGAGGTGCTGATGCCGGGTCGGCGGGCCGAGGTGCGCGGGCACCTGGCGAAGGAACTCGCGGCGACGCTGACCCTGGCGCTGGCCATCCGGGACGACAACTGGACGGCGAAGCGGCGGATCGGGGGGCCTGGCGAGATCGAGGACCCGGGCGTCTGGTCCGGGGTGCTTCCGCTGAACCGCACCTGGGGCGAGCCGGTGTCGGAGCCCGGCGCCGCCGACGAGGTGTCGCCGTCCGTGAGGGCGCTGGCCGGGCGACCCGTCTCACCCGGCCGACCCGACTGACCCGACCGACCCGGCCAACCCGACCGAGCGGATCAGGGCTGACGACGGATGACGCGCCAGGCGCTCGCATCGTCCAGGGCAGGGGCGCCGTCGAGGACGGGCAGGAAGACCAGCCGGTCGTGCAGCCGGGAGGGGCGGCCCTGCCAGAACTCGACCTCGACCGGGCGGACAAGGTAGCCGCCCCAGTGATCGGGCAGCGGCACGTCGTCCGGGAGCCCACGGTCGGGCCAGCGCTCGGCGAGCTCGGCCCAGCGCTGCTCCAGCTCGGCCCGGTCGGCCAGCTCGGCCGATTGCCGGCTCGCCCAGGCGCCGATCCGCGACCCCCAGGGACGGGTGGCGAAGTAGGCGCTGGTCTCCTCGGTGCCGACCCGCTCGGCGCGTCCGAGCACGATCACCTGACGGGCGATGGGGTGCCAGGGGAAGACCAGCGCCACCCGGTGCGTCGCCTCCACCTGGCCGGCCTTGCGCGAGGTGTAGTTGGTGAAGAAGACGAAGCCACGCGCGTCGGCCTCCTTGAGCAGGACCGTCCGAGCGGACGGCGCGCCCTGCGGATCCGTGGTCGCGAGCACCATCGCATTGGGCTCGGCGATCGCGACATTCCGGGCGTCGGCATACCAGCGCTCGAACTGCTCCAGGGGGGTGCGGGCCAGTTCGGACTCGACCAAACGTGGCTCTTCGTAGGCCACCCGCTCCGTCGCGTAATCGAGAAGGTCGTGCCGGGCCGGGGTGAGACCGCCGATCGGGAAGCTGGGGCCGCCCGGCGATACGTTGTCCTCGTTCACGTGAACAGTGTGGACGCACACCGCAGGCTGATGTGACCGGGGGTCACGCATCCTTCAGCCGGTTCGGCGGGTGCGTCGAGTAGGAGGGATACGCATGTCCGAGTTCGTTCCGGGGCTCGAAGGGGTCATCGCCTTCGAGACAGAGATCGCCGAGCCGGACCGCGAGGGTGGCGCGCTGCGCTATCGCGGGGTCGACATCGAGGAACTCGTGGACCACGTGTCCTTCGGCAGCGTCTGGGGCCTGCTGGTCGACAACGAGTTCAACCCCGAACTGCCCGGGGCAGAGCCGTTCCCGTTGCCCGTGCGCACGGGCAACGTCCGGGTCGACGTGCAGAGCGCCCTGGCGATGCTGGCGCCCATCTGGGGTCTCAAGCCGTTGCTCGACATCAGCGCCGAGGAGGCTCGGGCCGACCTGGCCCGGGCCTCGGTGATGGCCCTGTCCTTCGTCGCCCAGAGCGCCCGCGGGCTGGAGAAGCCGATGGTGCCGCAGAGGGAGGTCGACAAGGCGGCGACGATCGTCGAGCGGTTCATGATCCGCTGGCGCGGCGAGCCCGAGCCCAAGCACACCGAGGCGGTCGACGCCTACTGGGTCTCCGCCGCCGAGCACGGCATGAACGCCTCGACCTTCACCGCCCGGGTGATCGCCGGTACCGGCGCCGACGTGGCCGCGTGCCTGTCCGGTGCCGTCGGCGCGATGAGCGGGCCGCTGCACGGTGGTGCTCCGGCCCGGGTGCTGCACATGATCGAAGGCGTCGAGGCGAAGGGCGACGCCCGGGCCTACGTCAAGGACCTGCTCGACCGCGGCGAACGTCTGATGGGCTTCGGGCACCGGGTCTACCGGGCCGAGGACCCGCGGGCCCGCGTGCTGCGCGCCACGGCCAAGCGGCTGGGCGCCGAGCGCTACGAGGT
>JBAPWU010000472.1:0-16051 GCA_049283855.1 Kineosporiaceae bacterium | reverse complement strand
CTCCCCGAGCACCGTGGCGGCCAGGGCGAGCACGGCACGCCGCGCTCCCTCCGGCAGCGCCGGTCGGTCAGTCTCCGACGGCATCGACGGCATCGGCTGAGTCGGCCGGATCGGCGGTATCGGCGGTATCGGCGGTATCGGTCCTGGGGACCAGCTCGATCCGGTCGCCGCGGTCGCACCACCGGCAGCGGACCTGCTCGACGGTCTCCTCCAGCACGGTGCGCTCCTCGACCCGCGGTACGCCGGCCAGGTCGAGGTGGACGTACTCGACCACCCGGGAGCTGCGGGTGACGTCGAACCGGGTCAGGTTTCCGCAGGCACCGCAGCGCCAGCGCGTGGTCGGGTCGGGCAGCAGGACGGACACACCCCGAGCCTAGTCCGGCGATGTCGGACCCTCGCCCTACCGTCAGCAGGTATGAGCGCACCGCAGAGTCCGGCAGCCCAGATCACCCTGGAGGAGCTGGGCACCCCGCTGGCGGAGGTGACGTTCGTGGTGGTCGACCTGGAGACCACCGGCGGCAGCCCGCACGACGAGGCCATCACCGAGATCGGTGCGGTGAAGGTGCGGGCCGGGGAGGTGCTCGGGGAGTTCCAGACCCTGGTCAATCCGGGCGCCCCGATCCCCGCCTTCATCTCGGTGCTGACCGGGATCACCGACCGGATGGTGGCGACCGCCCCGAGGCTGGGACCGGCCCTCGCGGCCTTCCTGGAGTTCTCCCGCGGAACCGTTCTGGTCGCCCACAACGCCGGCTTCGACATGGCGTTCCTGCGGGCCGCCTGCGCGGCCACCGGCCGCACCTGGCCCGCGCCGACCGTGATCGACACCGTCGCCCTGGCCCGAGCGGTGGTGAACCGCGACGAGGCCCGCAATCACAAGCTGGCCACCCTGGCCCGGCTGTTCCACTCGACGGTGACCCCCGACCACCGGGCCCTGACCGACGCCCGCGCCACCGTCGATGTGCTGCACGCCCTGCTGGAGCGGCTCGGCCCGCTCGGGGTGACCAGCCTGGAGGAACTGGCCGCCTACAGCGCACGCGTGCCCGAGAGCACCCGGCGCAAGCGCCATCTGGCTGCCGACCTGCCTCATGCACCGGGGGTCTACGTGTTCGCCGACGGGAGGGGCCGGCCGCTCTACGTCGGCACCTCGGGTGACCTGCGCTCCCGGGTGCGCACCTACTTCACCGCCACCGAGCGGCGCACCCGGATGGGCGAGATGGTGGCGATCGCCGAGTCGGTGACTGCCGTGGTCTGTGCGACGGCGCTGGAGGCGCGGGTCCGGGAACTGCGGCTGATCGCCGAGCACAACCCGCCCTACAACCGCCGGTCCCGGTTCCCCGATCGCTCCCCCTGGGTCAAGCTCACCGTCGAGCCCTACCCGCGCTTGTCCGTCGTTCGGGCCGTGCTGGCCGACGGCGCCACCTACCTGGGGCCGTTCGGCTCGAGGCGTCAGGCCGAACTGGCCGTGGCGGGCCTGCACGAGGCCATCCCGTTGCGCCAGTGCACCGGCCGGCTTCCCCGCCGGCCGTCCCCGAACGCCAGGCCGTGCATGCTGGCCGAGATCGGCCGCTGCGGCGCCCCCTGCGTGGGCGGCCAGGACGTCGAGTCCTACCAGCAGGTGGCCGAGACCGCACGGATCGCCCTCACCCACGATGCCGGGCCCGTGGTGTCGGCCCTGCTCGACCGGGCCGGTGCGCTGGCCGCCCAGGATCGGTTCGAGGAGGCCGCCCGGCACCGGGACCGGCTGCTCGCGATGGTCCGGGCCGCCGCCCGCACCCAGCGCCTGGCACCGCTGGCCACCATCCGGGAACTGGTCGCGGCCAAGGCCACCGAGTCCGGCTGGGAGTTGATCCTGGTCCGGTACGGGCGACTCTCCGCCACCACGGTCAGCCCGCCCCACGCCGATCCGTGGCCGGCGATCGAGGCTCTGCGCAGCACCGGCGAACACGTCTGCGCACCACCCCCGGCCCCGCTCCCGGCGGCCCATCCGGAGGAGACCGAGCAGGTCCTGCGCTGGCTCGAGCAGCCCGGAGTGCGCCTGGTCGAGCTCGACGGCGAGTGGAGCTGCCCCAGCCGGGGGGCGGCCGGCGACCTCTCCCGCCTGGACCCCGCGCTAGGCTCCGCACGACGGGACCTCACGACCAGGGAGAGTGCATGATCACCGCGATCGTGCTGGTGCACACCGACATCACCCGCATCCCCGAGGCCGCCGCCGAGATCGCCGCCCTGGACGGGGTCAGCGAGGTCTACTCGGTCACCGGCGACGTCGACCTGGTGGCCATCGTCCGCGTTCCGGAGCACGATCAGCTCGCGGAGGTGATCGCCGATCGGTTGAGCAAGGTGGACGGCGTCACCCGGACCCAGACCTATCTCGCCTTCCGCGCCTACTCCAGACACGATCTGGACGCAGCCTTCGCCCTGGGTCTGGACGGCGAGTAGCCGCCTCAGCCGGCGCTGGCGGCCACCCAGCGGTCGAGAACCTCGGCGGCCCTCCCGCTGTCGACGGCCTGGGCCACCTCGTCCAGGGCAGGCCCGAGCAGGTGGGCCAGGTCGCCCCGGCCCGCGCCGTCCGCCGCGACCACCGCCGCCGCCGCGTTCAGCAGCACGGCGTCGCGGATCGGACCTCGCTCCCCGGCCAGCAGGGCGCGCACCACGGCGGCGTTGTGGGCCGGGTCCCCGCCGACCAGAGCCGACAGCTCGGTCCGGGGCAGGCCGAGGTCGCTGGCATCGAGCACCTGCTCACGCACCTCGCCGTCGGCGACCACCCAGACCCGGGACGGCGCCGCGGTGGAGAGCTCGTCGAGCCCGTCCTCGCCGCGGAAGACCAGCGCCGAGGCGCCGCGACCGGCGAGCACGCCGGCCACGATCGGCGCCATCCGCGCATCGGCCACCCCGACCGCGCCGGCACCGGGCTGCGCCGGGTTGGTCAGCGGGCCGAGGAAGTTGAACGCCGTGGCCACTCCGAGCTCGCGCCGGACATTGGCGGCATGGCGCATCGACGGGTGGAAGACCTGGGCGAAGCAGAAGGTGATCCCGACCTCAACCGCCAGTTCGGCGACCCGGCCCGGGGGAAGGTCGAGCCGGACCCCGAGGGCCTCCAGCACGTCGGCCGCTCCCGATGCGGACGAGGCCGCGCGGTTGCCGTGCTTGACCACCCGGCGGCCGGTGCCGGCCGCCACCAGGGCCGCCATGGTCGAGATGTTCACGGTGTGCCGTCGGTCGCCCCCCGTACCGACGACGTCGACGCATGGGCCCGGCACCTCGATCCGGACGGCGTGCCGGAGCATGGTCTCCACCAGTCCCGACAGCTCGTCGACGGTCTCCCCCTTGGCGCGCAGGGCGATCAGGAAACCGGCCAGCTGCACATCGCTCGCCTCGGCGGTCATCACCTGGCCCATCGCCCAGCCCGATTCCTCGCGGGTCAGGTCGCGACCGGCGAGGAGGGCCGAGAGGAGATGCGGCCAGGTGGGCGCACCCCCGGTGGACCCGTGGATCAACGAGCGTTCCCGACAACCGTGCGGGCCAGCTCACCGACGGCGGCGACCACGGCTGCGGGATCGAGCGGATGCGGCACGACCTGGTCCGCGCGGGACCAGGTCGCCAGCCAGGCATCCTGCTCCCTGCCGGTCAGCACCAGCACCGGCGGGCAGTGGTAGATCTCGTCCTTGAGCTGCTTGCACAGACCCATCCCCCCGACCGGTGCCGCCTCGCCGTCCAGGATCAGCACGTCCAGCCCACCGGCGTCCACGGCCGCGATCACCGCGGCAGCGGTGGCGCACTCGGTCCAGGCCACCGGAGGCAGGTCGGCCGCGGGCCGACGGCCGACGGCGAACCGGACGGCGCTGCGGGTATCCGCATCGTCGCTGTAGAGCAGGACCGACAAGGAGGACGGCGCTGCCTGCCCGCTCGCGGACGTCGAGTTCATCGTGCGATCTCCGTGGCTCGAGGAGCCCGGCGCCGGGTCGGACGCGCCGGGTGGGGTGCGCTGGAATGCTACTCACCCGGGTCGTCGCTGGGTGGGCCGGCGGTCATCGGGCGCCCTCACCCGACCGTTCGGCGCAGGTCGACGCTCATGTGAGCAACTTGGGCTCGCCGATGAGCCCTCCCCCCTACGGCTTCGGCCTCGCATGGGGCAATAATGACGTCGTGGCGACTGCATCCCTCGTAGACAAGGCGCCTGGTCATGTGACGGTCAATCGGCCGAATATGGTCCAGGTCGGAACGATCGTCTGGCTGGCCAGCGAGCTGATGTTCTTCGCGGGGCTCTTCGCGATGTACTTCACGCTGCGCGCCGTCCTCCCGGACGTGTGGTCCGAGCAGACGGCGAAGCTGAACATCCCGTTCTCGACGGCCAACACGATCAATCTGGTGCTGAGTTCGGTCTGGTGCCAGATGGGTGTGTTCGCGGCCGAGCGGTTCCAGCCGAAGGCGCGCGGCCCCTGGTACACGCCGTGGACGCGCGAGCACGGCTGGAAGAACTGGGGCATGCGCGAGTGGTACACGCTCACCTACATCGCCGGCGCCCTCTTCGTGTCCGGTCAGATCTTCGAGTACGCGCACCTGATCGGGGAGGGGCTGACCCTCTCCTCCAGCGGCTACGGCTCGGTCTTCTACATGACCACCGGGTTCCACGGCCTGCACGTGACCGGCGGTCTGATCGCCTTCCTGCTGATCATCGGCCGCAGCTTCATGACCCGCCGCTACGGTCACGCCGAGGCTGCCGCGGCCATCGTCACCTCGTACTACTGGCACTTCGTCGACGTGGTCTGGATCGGCCTGTTCCTCGTCATCTACGTCCTGAAGTAGGTCATACGCACGACCCAGGTCAGATCGCTGACTGTTGGACCACCCGCTCGACCAGGAGAGACACCGTGACCGCACTCGCAGCCCGGCGGCGACACCCGTTGGCGACGGCCGCTCTGGTGATGATCGGCCTGTTCGTCATGGGCGTGCTGTACGCCGCCGCCACCCCGGGGCGAGCCAATGCCGCCTCCACCGCTGCGGACGACATCTCCACCGGGAAGAAGCTCTTCCTGTCCAACTGCTCCACCTGTCACGGCACGAACGCCGAGGGGCGGCGCAACGCTCCGTCCCTGGTAGGGGTGGGCGCCGCTGCCGTCGACTTCCAGGTCGGCTCGGGCCGGATGCCGATGGCGGAGAACGGCCCGCAGGCCCCCGCCGTGAATCCGGTCAGGTTCAGTGAGGACGAGATCAGGCAACTGGCCGCCTACGTGGCCTCGCTCGGCCCCGGCCCGGCCATTCCCGACGAGGCCGACATCGACCCGGCCAAGGGCGACGTGGCCAGGGGCGCGCTGATCTTCCGCACGAACTGCGCGGTCTGCCACAACCTGACCGGCAAGGGCGGCGCGCTCACCCGCGGCAAGTACGCGCCGAACCTCACCGGGGTCGCGCCCAAGGAGATCTACGAGGCCATGGTGACCGGGCCGCAGCAGATGCCCGTGTTCACCGACCAGACCATCCCGATGGAAGGCAAGCGCGACATTGCCGCCTACCTGAAGTCGGTGGAGGACACACCGTCCGCCGGAGGCCTCGCCCTCGGTTCGCTGGGCCCGGTCACCGAGGGTCTGGTCGGGTGGGTGCTGGGCCTCGGACTGCTGATCGGATGCGCCGTGTGGTTGGGAGCGAAAGCCTCGTGAGCGAAACCCAGAACCTTCCGCAGTCCCAGGGCAGCACCGGGACAGGGGTCGCGGTCCCCGACCGGTTCGACGACCCGGGCCTGCCGCCGCACCGTCACCGCCTCACCGACATCGACCCGGCCGCCGCCAAGCGCGCCGAGCGTCAGGTGGCCGTCCTGTTCGGCATCTCCGCGCTGGGCACCGTCCTCGCGCTGATCGCCTACTTCGCCGTTCCGTACGACACGTCCCTGCCGTATCAGGAGTACCTGGGCAAGATCCAGCTCTCCAATCTGCTGATCGGTCTGGGCATGTTCCTCGCCCTGTTCGGGATCGGGGCCGGAGCCGTGCACTGGGCCAAGACCCTGATGCCCGACGAGGAACATGTCGAGGAGCGCCACGACCTGCGCGGCTCCGACGAGGACCGCGCGGCCGCGGTGGGCATCATCGAGCAGGGCGCCGACGAGTCCGGGATCGGCCGCCGGCCGCTGATCCGCAACTCGCTGATCGGAGCGATGGCACTGGCCCCGCTGCCCGCCGTCGTCCTCTTCCGTGATCTCGGGCCGCTGCCCGGCGCCAAGCTCTCCGAGACCATCTGGAAGGCTGGCGCGGCCCTGGTCCGCGATCCCGAGGGCGGCAAGCTCAAGGCCTCCGACCTGGTTCAGGGCACCCTGGTGCACGTTCAGCCCGAAGGCCTCGAGGAGTCCGAGCACCCGCTCGAGGTGAAGGCCAAGGCCGCCGTCATCCTGATCCGCCTGGACCCGGCCGATCTCGACCCGGCGTCGCTGCCCGGGTCCTACAACGGGATCGTCGCCTACTCCAAGATCTGCACGCACATGGGCTGCCCGGTGGCCCTGTACGAGCAGCAGACCCACCACCTGCTCTGCCCCTGCCACCAGTCCACGTTCGACCTGTCGCAGAACTGCAAGGTGATCTTCGGTCCGGCCAAGCGGCCGCTGCCTCAGCTGCCGATCGAGGTCGACGCCGAGGGTTACCTGGTGGCCAAGGGCGGATTCAACGAGGCCGCTGGCCCGAGCTTCTGGGAGCGCGGATGACCACCGAGACCAAGGCCGCACGTCTGGGCAACTGGAGCGACGAACGGCTGGGCGCCAGCAAGGGCGTCAAGTTCCTCGCCCGCAAGATCTTCCCCGACCACTGGTCGTTCATGCTGGGTGAGGTTGCGCTCTACAGCTTCATCATCCTGCTGTTGACCGGCGTCTTCCTCTCTTTCTTCTTCGTCCCCAGCGCAGGGCCCACCACGTACCAGGGGGTCTACGACCCGCTGGTCAACCAGCACGTGTCGGAGGCCTACGCCTCGACCGTTCGGCTGTCCTTCGACATCCGTGGTGGTCTGCTGATGCGGCAGATCCACCACTGGGCGGCCCTGATCTTCGTCGCCGCGATGACGGTGCACATGTTCCGGGTGTTCTTCACCGGGGCCTTCCGCAAGCCGCGCGAGCTGAACTGGGTGATCGGCAGCATCCTGGTGCTGCTGGGCATCATCGAGGGCTTCGCCGGCTACTCCCTGCCGGACGACCTGCTCTCCGGCACCGGCCTGCGGATCGCCTCCAGCATCGTCCTGGCCATCCCGGTGATCGGCTCCTACCTCAGCTTCTTCATGTTCGGTGGCGAGTTCCCGGGCGAGGCGCTGATCCCGCGGCTGTACACGGTGCACGTGCTGCTCCTGCCGGCGATCTTCCTTGCCCTGATCGGCGCCCACCTGGTGATGCTGGTGATCCAGAAGCACACCCAGTACCCGGGCCCCGGACGGACCAACAAGAACGTGGTCGGCTTCCCGCTGTACCCGATCTACGTGGCGAAGGCCGGCGGCTTCTTCTTCATCGTCTTCGGCATCACCACGCTGCTCTCGGCCCTGGTCACGATCAACCCGGTCTGGGTGTTCGGCGGGTACGACCCCTCCCCCGTGAGCGCCGGAACCCAGCCCGACTGGTACATGGGCTTCCTGGACGGCGCGGTGCGGCTCACCCCAGGCTGGCTGGAAGTGCCGCTGGGCGGGTTCACCCTGTCGCTGAACATCCTGCTCCCGGCGCTGATCGTGCCGGGCCTGATGACCATCCCGATGATCCTCTACCCCTGGATCGAGCAGTGGGCCACCGGTGACCGCCGCGAGCATCACCTGCTCGACCGCCCCCGCAACGCCCCCACCCGCACCGGGCTCGGAGCGATGGCCATCACCTTCTACCTGCTGCTCTGGCTCGGCGGCGGCAACGACATCATGGCCAAGCTGCTGCAGCTGTCGATCAACGACATCACGCTGACGCTGCGCGTCCTGGTGATCGTCCTGCCTCCGCTGGTCTACTGGCTGGTCAAGCGGGTCTGTCTGGGCCTGCAGCGCAAGGACCGCGAGAAGGTGCTGCACGGCCGGGAGACCGGCGTCATCGTGCGCACCGAGACCGGCGAGTACTTCGAGGTGCACGCGCCGCTCGACGAGTACAGCCGGTGGGAACTGGTGCAGCACGAGACCAACAGCCCGCTGCCCGAGCTTGAGGCCGAGGACGAGAACGGGGTGCGTCGTCAGGGCGGGTCGTCGCGGTGGCGCCGGCGACTGTCCAACTTCTACTTCGAGGAGCGCGTCGCTCCGGTGACCCCGGCCGAACTGGCCGCGGCACACCACGACCATCACGAGCACGAGGCGATCGAGTCCGACGCCGGCTCCCCGGCGATCGGCAGCGGTTCCTCGCACTGAGGCACCATCCACAGCTCGCTCCAGCGGCGGGTGCACCTGGATCCGCGTCAGGGCCGGAGAAGGATGCACCCGCCGCTGTCACGTGCGGCCAGGGGTTATCTCGGCGGCCCGCCGCCACTCCGCCCGCCGCGGCGCAACTCCCGGACTCGACGTGATCGGCACGAGCGGGCTGTTCTGACCTCCATATCGGGTCGAGACAGCCCGCTCCGCGCGATCACCGCCACCGAGGCAAGGGAATGAGACCCTCCCGGCGGTGTACAGGCCTTCGACGGGCCCTCAGAGGCCGCGTGCGCGGCTCAGAGGCCCGAGGCGTAGGCGTCGAAGGACTTGTTCCACTCGGTGTACCCGTTGGCCCATTCCAGGGCTCGTGGGCTGCCGGTGTACACCACGACGTCGCCGACCTTGCTGTTGTCGTACAGCCACCGCGCATTGCTGGTGCTCATGCCCGTGCAGCCATGGCTCACGTTGGCCCGGCCCTGGGAGCCCACCGACCAGGGCGCGGCGTGCAGGAACTCGCCGCTGTAGGTCAGGCGCAGCGCCCAGTTCACCAGCAGGTTATAGTAGTCGGGGTCGTTCTTGTCGGTCCCGAGCGTCGATGCGTCCATGCGCACCTGCGACTCGCGGCTCATCACGACCTTGATCCCGTTGCGGGTGCGATAGCCGGCCTTGCCCGTGGTCACCGGGAGCGTCCGGATGACGTGGCCGTCACGCTGCACGGTCAGCCGGTGCGCGGCCACGTCCACGGTCATGATCTGCGAGCGTCCGACGGTGAACGAGCTGGTCACGGTGCGCCTGCCCCACGTTCCGGCCGACAGCTCCACCTTCGACGTGGCGGCGGTGACCAGCACCTTGGTGCCGCTCGGCCAGTACTCCTTGGGCCGCCAGTGCACCTCGGTGGCGGAGAACCAGCGCCAGGCGCCCTCCACGGCTGGGGTGCTCGTCACGGTCAGCGCGGACTGGGCGGCCTGCTTGTTCTTCACCGGCTGGGAGAAGACCACGACCACGGGCATCCCCACGCCGACCTCCCAGTCGTCGCCCGGGATGATCGTGGTCGAGGCCAGGCGGGTGGCCTTCACCGTGGTGAAGGTCGAGGCCTGGGTGAGGCTGCGGCCCCGGTCGTCGGTGGCCTTGGCCGTCACCGTGTAGCGCGAACCGGCCATCAGCGCACCCGTTGCCCGCCAGGTGCCGGTGTCGTCGATCTCGCCGGTCAGCGCCTTGCCCTGGGCGTCGGTCAGCGCGACGCTGTCGAGCTTCCCACCGACGATGCTCACCGTCACCGGCCGGTCCGGCCGCACCTGGGTGCTGTCGGTCTCCGGGGTGATGCTGAGCAGAGCGGACGACGCAGCGGACGGCTCCGACGTGGCCTCGCGGCTCGCGGTGCCGGAGGTGCTCGGCTCGGACGATCCGGCGGACGCCGGCTGGCACCCGGCCACCACGACCGCGACCACCACTGCGAGGGCGGGCCAGAATGCCTTGCGCACTACTGCGACTCCCCTGACTCGATCCGGTCCGACACGTCGCTTCCTCACCACACTACGACGCGCAACCGGTTATCAAGGTTGCATCAAGACTGCGCCGCGAAGGCTTAAGCCTACGCGAAGCAGGCGCTCGGTCACGCCAAGGCTGACACCTCGGCGTGTAGCGCTCAGTGGGCGTACTCGCCCCGGTGGTACTCGAAGACCCAGCCGACCAGGGACAGGATCCCGAGCGGCAGGCCGATCAGGAACAGCCACCATCCGGCGGCCAGCCCTGCGAAGAGCAGCGCCGCCGAGAACCCCAGCGCCAGCGGCCACCACGAGTAGGGCGCGAACTGACCCTGCTCACCCGCACCCTGAGCGATCTCGCCGGAGAGGTCGTCCTCGGGGCGCGCGTCGATGTGCCGGGCGGTGTAGCGCAGATACGCGGCGATCATGCTCGCCATGAGAGCGGTGAGGAAGAGGGCCAGGTAGCCCAGCGGCTCGTGCCACTTGGTCATGAAGCCGTAGACGATCCCCACCGGGATGTAGAAGAGCCCCAGGAAGACGAAGAGCCGGGTCTCGACCTTCACGGACGGCCGCCTTTGCTGTCGGGGTGACCAGGTGCTTCCACATCCGCCGGGCCGAGGATGTCGGCCAGGACGCCGGCGTCCGGTGCGGTGACCGCGGCTGCGGCGGCCTCCGGGTGGTGCAGATCGAAGGCCGGGCGCTCGCTACGGATCCGCGGCAGGCTGTGGAAGTTGTGCCGCGGCGGTGGGCAGGAGGTCGCCCACTCCAGCGAGGAGCCGTACCCCCAGGGGTCGTCCACCATCACCCGCGGCGCACTGGTCATCGTCTTGTAGATGTTCCAGACGAACGGCAGGAAGCTGACCGCGAGGATCGCGGCGCCGACGGTGGAGATCTGGTTGTAGAGGGTGAACCCGTCCTCGGGCAGGTAGTCGGCGTACCGGCGGGCCATGCCCTCCACCCCGAGCCAGTGCTGAATCAGGAAGGTGGTGTGGAAGCCGAAGAAGGTCAGCCAGAAGTGCCACTTGCCCAGGGTCTCCCCGAGCATCCGCCCGGTCATCTTCGGCCACCAGTAGTAGAAGCCCGCGTACATCGCGAACACCACGGTGCCGAAGATCGTGTAGTGGAAGTGGGCGACGATGAAATAGGAGTCGCTGACGTGGAAGTCCACCGGCGGGGTGGCCAGCATGATTCCGGTGAGGCCGCCGAACAGGAACGTGGTCAGGAAGCCCAGCGTCCACAGCATGGGCGTCTCGAAGGTGATCGAGCCTCGCCACATCGTGCCGATCCAGTTGAAGAACTTCACCCCGGTGGGCACGCCGATCAGCATCGTCATGAAGGCGAAGAACGGGAGGTTGACCTGCCCGGTCACGTACATGTGGTGCGCCCAGACCGCCATCGACAGGGCGGCGATCGCGATCGTGGCGAAGACCAGGCCCTTGTAGCCGAAGATCGGTTTGCGGCTGAAGGTGGGGATGATCTCGGAGGCGATGCCGAAGAACGGCAGGGCCAGCACGTACACCTCGGGATGCCCGAAGAACCAGAACAGGTGTTGCCACAGGACCGGCCCCCCGCTCGCGGGTTCGAAGAGCTGCGCGCCGAATCGGCGGTCGGCGCCCAGGCCGAGCAGCGCGGCGGCCAGCGGCGGGAAGACCATCAGCACCAGGACACTGGTGATCAGGATGTTCCAGGTGAAGATGGGCATCCGGAACATGGTCATGCCGGGGGCCCGCATGCACACGATCGTGGTGATGAAGTTGACCGCGCCCAGGATGGTGCCGAAACCGCCCAGGGCCAGCCCGAAGATGCCCAGGTCTGGCCCGAGCCCCGGGGAGTAGGTGGCATTCGACAGGGGTGGGTAGAGGAACCAGCCGAAGCCCGGGGGGCCCTGCGGGACCAGGAAGCTGGTCGCCGCGATCAGGCCACCGAACAGGTAGAACCAGTAGGCGAGCATGTTCAGGCGCGGGAACGCCACGTCGGGCGCGCCGATCTGCAGCGGCATGATCGCGTTGGCCCAGCCGCTGAAGGCGGGGGTGGCGAACAGCAGCAGCATGATCAGGCCGTGCATGGTGAAGAACTGGTTGTACTGCTCCTTGCTCTGCAGCACCTGCATGCCGGGCATGAACAGTTCGGCCCGCATGAAGAGCGCCAGCACCCCGCCGATGGCGAAGAAGAACATCGCCGTCGCCAGGTAGAGGTTGCCGATCACCTTGTGGTCGGTCGTGGTCAGCCAGCGCACGACCATGGTGCCCTTGCTCGGTCGCACCGGCCGGAGCGTCGTCGTGGGTTCAGCGATCGCCGTCATCAGTTGCTCCCGGTCGCAGGCTCGAGGGTCGGCGTGTTGAAGGGGACAGCGCCGCGGCCAGGCCCGGTCTTGGTGCGGCCGAGGGTGGTGTCCAGCTTTCCGGTCTTCCCTTCGGCCTTCAACGCGGCCATCTCCGCGTCGTACTCCGCCTGCGGGACGACCTTGACGTTGAACAGCATCTCCGAGTGGTACTCGCCGCACAGCTCGGCGCACTTGCCCCTGTAGTCGCCGACCTTCTGCGGGACGACCTGGAACGTGTTCGTCACCCCGGGGATGAGGTCCAACTTGTAGAGGAAGGCCGGGATCCAGAAGGAGTGCAGGACGTCCTGCGACTGGAGCGTGAACTCCACCCTCTTGTCGACCGGAAGGTAGAGCGTCGGCAGTTCCTTCTCGACGCCGGGCTTGCCCTCCAGGTCGAGCTGACCCTGGATCCCGACCTCATAGACGTTGGAGTCGAGGTAGTTGAAGTTCCAGGACCACTGCTTGCCCACCACGTTGATGTGCACGTCGGCCGGCTTGGAGGTGTCGGCGATCGCCGACTGGTACTGCGCGGTGTAGAAGAACAGCACGCCGATCATCATCAGCGGGATCACCGTGTACATGATCTCCAGCGGGATGTGGTAGCGGATCTGTTCGGGCAGGCCGGTGTCGTCGCGCCGGCGCCGGTAGGCCACGAGGCACCACAGGATCAGGCCCCACACCAGGACGCCGACCACCATCGCCGCGATCCACGAGCCGACCCACAGGTCAGTGATCCTGCCGGTCTGGTTCGTCATGTCACGCGTGCCGGGGAGCCAGAGCTCCCCCGGCTGGTGGGTCGAGCAGCCCGTCAGAGCGAGGAGCGGGAGCAGCAGCAGCGCCAGTGCGCGACTGGGGCCGCGCCGGGCGCGGCTTTCCTTGTGCGGGAGCAACGTCGGCCTTTCCACGGAAGCTGGGCCCGGCGGACCGGTTCGGGTCGCCGCCGGGAACACGGTCCCTGCGAGGAGCACAGTACCTCCTGCGCCCTCCGCCGAGGAGGTGCCGGGACCGTGAAACCCGAGGACGCGCGCCGTTCATGCCCACGGTGTCGCCGAGCGGTCAGGACCAGGCCGGTGCCGGGCTGGACATCGCCGCTGACAACCGGCCCAGGTAGTCCCTGCGTGAGATCTCCACCACACCGAGCCCGGCCAGATGCGGCGTGGACCACTGGACGTCGAGCAGCCGACGCCGATCGCCGTCCGCACGGAGCAGGTCGACCAGCGCGACCAGGGCGACCTTGGAGGCATCCCGCTCGGCGTGGAACATCGACTCCCCGGCGAAGAGCCCACGGATGCCCACCCCGTAGACCCCGCCGGCCAGCCGGCCGTCGCGCCAGCACTCCACCGAGTGCGCCCAGCCCAGGTCGTGCAGGCGCTGATAGGCCTGCGAGATCTCCTCGGTGATCCACGCGCCACGGCGGGCCGGGTCGGCGCACCCGCGGACGACGTCGGCGAACGCCTCGTCGACCCGCACCTCGAACCGGCGGCAGGCCGCTCGCAGCGATCGGGACACCCTCAGGCCCTCCAGCGGAAGCACCCCGCGCGGGTCCGGTGACCACCAGCCGATCGGCGCGGCACCGCCCTCCCCCAGGCCCATCGGGAACATCCCGCTGCGGTAGGCGGCGAGCAGGGTGCCCGGCGCGAGATCGGCACCCACCGCGACCAGATCCTCCCCCGGCACCGCCGAACGGATCGCCTCCGCGAGGCGGTACCCGCTGGGGGCGGGCTCGCGCGGGTCCATGTCAGCCCAGGCCGCGGGTCTCAGTCGCGCACCGTGCCCAGGTGGGCGGCGATCTCGCCGGCCGCCACGCTGCCGTAGGCGTCGGCGAACCGCTCCAGGGCCGGGCCACGGCGCAGCACGTACTCCTGGGTGCCTACGGTCTCGATCACGTGCGTGGCCAGCAGGCAGCCCACCTGGGCACAGCGCTCGAGCGGCAGACCCCAGGCCAGCGCCGAGAGGAACCCCGCCCGGAACGCATCCCCCACCCCGGTCGGGTCGGCGATGTGCCGCGCCGGCACCACGTCGACCCGGATCGGCTGCTGCCTGGACGCGTCGATCACCACGCCGTCCTTGCCATGGGTGGTGATCCGGACGCCGACCCGCGCCTGCACCTCGTCGGCGTCCCAGCCGGTCTTGTTGTGGATCAGTGCGGCCTCGTAGTCATTGGTGAACAGGTAGGCGGCGCCCTCGATCAGGTCGCGCACCATCGGCCCGTCCGACCAGGCCAGCTGCTGGGAGGGGTCGGCGGCGAAGGGGAGCCCGCGCTGACGGCACTCCCGGGTGTGCCGCAGCATCGCCTGTGGGTCGTTGGGGCTGACCACGACCAGGTCAATGGGCTCGGCCGCGTGCAGCGGGCCCAGTTCGATCTCGCGCGCCTCACTCATCGCCCCCGCGTAGAACGAGGCGATCTGGGCCTGGTCGGTATCGGTGGTGCAGATGAACCGCGCGGTGTGCAGGAGTTCGCTGGTGTGGATCGCCGAGCAGTCCACCCCGTGCCGTTCCAGCCAGGACCGGTAGTCGATGAAATCCTCACCGACCGCACCGACCAGGAGCGGACGCAGGCCGAGGCTGGCCAGCCCGAAGGCGATATTGGCGGCCACCCCGCCCCGGCGGATCTGCAGGTTCTCGACCAGGAACGACAGCGCCACCCGATCCAGTCGTTCGGCGATCAGGCTGTCGCCGAAGCGGCCCCCGAACGCCATCAGATGGTCGGTGGCGATGGACCCGGTGACAGCGATGCGCACGGCGCGCACCCTACCCGCCGGCCGGGACGGTCAGGATCGCCCAGCCGGGACGAGCCTCAGCAGAAGCTGTCCCCGCAGGCGCAACTGGCCTGGGCGCTGGGGTTGTCGATGGTGAAGCCCTGCTTCTGCAGTGACTCCACGTAGTCGATCGTGGCCCCGACCAGCTTGTCGCTGCTGAACTCGTCGACCACGAGCTCGACCCCGTCGAAGTCACGCACCCGGTCGCCGTCCATCAGCTGGTCGTCGAAGGTGAGCTGGTAGGACAGGCCGCGGCACCCGCCGGGGGCCACCTCGACCCGCAGCCGCAGGTCGTCGCGGCCTTCCTTGTCTCGCAGGGACTTGGCCATCTCCACGGCGGCCGGCGTGAGCAGCACCTGATGCGCGAACTCGGCCGCCTGCTCGCCGGTCTGGACGGCGCTGGAGTCGGTCTGGGCTTCGACGGTCATCTGCATCTCTTTCGTGGCTGGGTGGTGGACGGCGTCTGCCCTGGGGTCAGCGGCTGCGACGGCGGGTTCATTCCCGGCTCAGCCAGGATAACCGCCAGGGCCCGCACGTCCAGGGGACCAGGTTCTCGCGACCCGCTGCGCGCGGGCGGCCAGGCTGGCGTACGGCTCGGCCATGGCGGCGTCGATCTCGGCCGGGGTGCGGGCCACCGGGTAGGCCGCGTCCACCCCGATCACCTGCGCCTCTCGCCGTCCGACCAGGACCTGACCGGCCACGACGACCACCGGCGTGCCCGTGGTCAGCGCAGCCTCCGCCACTCCCGCGACCACCTTGCCGCGCAGCGACTGCCAGTCGAACCTGCCCTCACCGGTGATCACCAGGTCGGCCCCGGCCAGGCGATCGGCGAATCCCACGGCCTCCAGGACGGCCCGGACCCCGGGGGTCCGCCGCGCCCCGAGCAGGAGCAGCGCGAAGCCGAGGCCCCCCGCCGCTCCGGCGCCGGGTTCGGCGCCCGAGGATCCCGGGTCGCCCAGGGCGGCGGTCGCCGCCGCGGCGAAGTCGCCCAGGCACCGCTCCAGGTCCTGGGCCTGCTCGGCGGTGGCTCCCTTCTGCTCGGCGAAGCCCGCGCTGGCGCCGTGGAAACCGAGCAGGGGCGAGTCCACGTCGCTGGCGAGCACGAGCTCGACCGGCTCCCAGGCCCGGCGGAGCGCGGGGAGCCAGTC